>CAIVVS010000175.1 GCA_903909415.1 uncultured Pseudomonadota bacterium
AACTGCCAACGCCGATCGAAAGGAAAGGCCCGGGGAGAGGTCAGGTACGATGAAGCTGCAATCAAACGCAGTGTTTTTTGCACTGCAGCGAGAATTGTACATTCCGGGCAAGTATTTGTCCAGTAATGGGATTTTCGCGGGCTGGAATACGCCGTGAGGGCGTGCTTTTGGCGCTGCTGGACGCGGAAATCGATACTGTATACAGTATTCGTCAACGCCTCGACACCCGCTTCCGAACCCCGACCCCGAGCACCATGGCCACCCTGGACCGAGCCGGACTCCAATCCATTGCCCCCGCGCCGCGCGGCCGGCGCACCACGGGCGAGTACGTCGCCGAGTGCCTGCGCACCGCCATCCAGAGTGGCGCGCTGCAGGACGGCATGGAGCTGAACCAGGTCGCCATCGCCGAGCACTTCGGCGTGTCGCGCATCCCGGTGCGCGAGGCGGTGAGCGCGCTGGAAGCCGAAGGCTGGATCACCACCCGAGCCCACCACCGCGCCGTGGTCCAGGCGATCAGCCCGGAGCGCGTCGAGCAGATCTTCGAGGTGCGCGCGATGCTGGAAGCGCACCTGGTCGGCAAGGCGGTCAGCCTGATCACGCAGGAGCGGCTCGCCGAACTCGGCGCGCTCTGCGACCAGATGGAACGCATCAGCGAACATGACCGCTGGGTCGGCGCCAACCGCGAGTTCCACCGGCTGCTGCTGGACGCCGCCGGACAGGACTTCACCTGCGAGCTGATCGGCCAGTTGTCCTCGCAGGTGGAGCGCTACCTGCGCCTGCTGGGCGCCGGGCCGATGCGCGAGGCGCAGGCCGGCGAGGAACACCGCGCCATGCTCGCCGCGGTCGCCGCGCGCGACGCCGCCACGGCGATGCGCCTGGCCACCGAACACATCCACCACACACGCCGCCTCGTGCTGGAAGCACTCAGCGCGAGGTCCCGGACAACGCAAGCGGACAAGGAGACGTAGCCATGGCATTGCCGTACAAGAGGAACGAGGTCAAGGAACGCGTGCGCGCCACCTGGAAGGGGGCCTGCAACGTCACGCTGCCCTCGTTCACCGCCGGCTTCGACGGCCTGAACGCCAAGGCGATCGAGCACGACGTGAAGCTCGCCGCGCAGATGGGCTACTGGGGCACGCTGGTCGCCTCCGAGTGCGGCACCACCTTCGACGAGTACCGCGAGTTCATGGAGATCGCCGCGGGCGCCGCGCCCAAGGGCTTCGCGCTGGTGGTGCACATGAGCTTCGACACCCAGGCGCAGATGATCGAGTCCGGGAAGACCGCCGAGTCACTGGGCTTCGAGGGCTCGCTGCTGTCCTACCCGCCGTCGTTCCGTCCCAAGACCGCGTCGGACATCGTGTCGTGGACCAGGCAGGTCATGGATGCCACCGACATCGCGCAGATCCTGTTCGGCGTGCCGACCTGGGGATTCCGCACCCTGCACCCCAGCCAGTTCCCGCCGGAGGCGCTGGCCGAGATGGCGCGCCTGCCGACCGCGGCCGCGATCAAGTACGAGGCCAATGCGCCGGGCATGCCCACGGGCCTGGCCGACTTGCGCCGCCGTTGCGGGAAGGACGTGATCATCGAGTGCCCGCTGGAGCAGTACGCACCCGGCCTGGTCGACTGGTACGGCATGCCCTGGATGGGCACCAGCGCCTATGAATCGTTCGGCGACCGCGTGCCGCGCTGGTTCAAGATGCTGCACGAGGGCAAGTGGGACGAGGCGATGGAGCTGTACTGGAGCTACCAGTCGGCACGCGAGGCCAAGGGCGCCTTCCACGCGTCCTTCGCCGGCGCCAGCCTGATCCACCGCGTGGGCTGGAAGTACCTGGGCTGGCTGCACGGCTTCAATGGCGGCCTGCTGCGCATGCCGCAGATGCGCCTGATGCCCAACCAGATGCGGGCTCTGCGCATGGGCCTGCAGAATTCGGGCTTCAAGCTGCCCGAGACCGACGAGGGCTTCTTCGAGGGCCGCTTCGTCGCGTGAGCGCCGCGCACCGGGCATGAGGGAAACACCATGACGTTGTTGATCAAGCATAACGAGGTGGTCGCCAGCACCTCGATGACGGACGCCATCGGCGCGATGGAATCGGCCTTCCTTGAAGAAGGCCAGGGCGGCGTCACGCTGCCGGCGCGCATCAACGTGAAGGCCGGCAAGGGCTGGCTGCGCGTCGGCCCGGTGGTGCTGGAGCAGTCCGGCTGGATGGGCTTCAAGGCGATGAACCTGGTGCCGGGGCAGGGCGTGCGCTACCAGGTGCACCTGTACCGCATCGAGACCGGCGAGCTGCTGGCCATCATGGACGCGCAGCACCTGACCACGCTGCGCACCGGCGCCACCAGCGCGGTGGCGACCAGGCGCCTCGCGCGCAAGGGGCCGGCGACCGTGGCGCTGATCGGCGCGGGCGCCGAGGCGAAGGCGCAGCTGGAGGCGATGCAGGCGCTGGGCATCGTGCGCCAGGCCCGCGTCTACAGCCGCACGCCCGCCAACCGAGAGGCGCTGGCGGCGGACTTCCGCGCCCGCCACGGCATGGACGTGGTGGCAGTGGCCAGCGGCCGCGAGGCGGTCGAGGGCAGCGACATCGTGCTCGCGGCAGTGAAGTCCTCGGAGACCGTGCTGTACGGCGAGTGGCTCAAACCGGGCATGCACGTGAACTCGGTGGGCACGGCGCGGCGCGACCAACGCGAGATCGACCCGGCGGTGTTCACCCGCAGCGCGGTCATCGCGGTGGACACGCGCGAGGGCGTGTTCGGCGAGGCGGGCGATGCGGTTGCCGCCAAGGACGCGGTCAAGCCCGAGGACGTGCATGAACTTTGCGAGCTGGTCGCCGGCAAGGCGCCGGTGCGCACCAGCGACGACCAGATCACGCTGTTCAAGTCGGTGGGCACAGGCGTGCAGGACATCGCGCTGGCCGCGGTGATCTGGCAGAACGCGGTCAAGGCGGGGCTCGGCATCCGCATCGACGGCTTTCCGATACTCAAGCAGGGCTGAGCGCACGGAGCAATCAATGGGAACAAGCGCATGGGACTGACCCCTACCCGTAACTACGAGGACCTGCTGGGCGACGGCCTGATGCGCCTGCTCGGCAAGGCCGGCGACGACCTCGCGGCCTATTGCAGCGGCCTGAACGAGATGAACATCCACGGCCCCAGGGGCGAGCACTGGACGCCGGACCTGCTCACCGCGGAACTGGCGCGCCTCGAGCTGGCCGGCCGCGCCGAGCCGCGCGCGCTGATGCACGGCGCGAAGCCCGAGGACCGGCCGCACCCGACCCAGCCGTTTCCCCCGATGCCGGCGACGGCGGACGAGCTGCTCGAGACCGGGCTGATGAACCTCTGGTACCTGGTGGCGCGCACCTCGGACGTGGCGGACAAGCCGGTATTCCTGCGCCGCCTGAGCCGCAACCTGGTGCTGTGGCGCGACCAGCAGGGCGCGCTGCAGGTGCTGGAGGACTACTGTCCGCACCGCGGCGCGCCGCTGTCGATGGGCGAGGTGGTCAACGGCGACATCGCCTGCCCGTACCACGGCATACGCGTGAACGGCGGTGGCGAGGTCACGGCCGTGCCGCCGACGCGAGACTGCCCCATGGTCGGGCAGAAGGCGGTGAAGGCCTATCCGCACCGCGAGTTCGCCGGCGCGATCTGGGTGTACTTCAGCGACGACAAGGTCGCGGTGCCGCCGGAGCCGGTGTTCCCCGAGGAAGTGTCCTCTCCCGACTGGACCGGCTTCCTGTTCATGGCCGAATGGAACTGCAACTGGCAGGTCACGCTGGACAACCGGGTGGACCCGATCCACGGCAGCTTCCTGCACGGCGGCACCTTCACGCTGGCCTACGGGCGCAAGGACGCCGAGCTGGAGGTCAAGCCCACGGCGCACGGCTTCGAGACCACGCGCGACAACCAGAAGGGCGTGAACATCGACTGGCATGCGGTGGACTTCCGTCCCGGCAACATCCTCTGGGTGCGCACCGAGATCCCTTATCCGCCTGCGGTGGGCGGGGGCTTCTTCCGCATCAACGGCCATCCGACGCCGATCGACCGCGACCGCACCCTGGTCTGGTTCTACCGCTCGCGCCCGCTCACCGGCTGGCAGCGTGACATGTGGCGCTTCCTGTACCGCAACCGCATGGAGGCACATGCCTTCGACGTGGTGGAGCAGGACCGCAAGCTGCTGGAGCGCATCCCGCTCGCCGCGCGCCAGCGCGAGGACCTGATCCGCACCGACGTGGCCCTGACACGCATGCGCCGCATGCTGCGCCAGGAAGCCGAGCGCCAGCTGCAGGCCGGCGCGCGCAGCACCGCCGCAGCCTGAGGAGCCAAGCATGGCGCTGAACATCCCCCGGCCGGCCTTCCCCGAAGAATGGACGGTCGACAACCGGGTCTACACCGACCAGCAGACCTTCGACCAGGAACGCGAGCGCATCTTCCTCAAGGTCTGGAACTTCACCTGCCACGAGAGCGAGATTTCCAACCCGGGCGACTACCTCACCACGGTGGTGGCCGGCCAGCCGGTGATCGTCTGCCGCAACGCCGAGGGCGTGGTGCGCGCCTACTTCAACACCTGCCGGCACCGCGCGGCCAAGGTGGCGCTGGAGCCGCGCGGCAATGCGCGCGCGTTCACCTGCCTGTACCACCTCTGGTCCTACGACCTGGACGGACGGCTCACCGCCGTGCCGGAGGTCGATGCCTACAAGACCGAGGCCTGCCCGTCCGGCCTGCCGCTGGCGGACATGGGCCTGGTCACGGTGCGCGCCGAGGTCATGCACCGCAGCGTGTTCCTGTGCTTCGACACCGATGCGCCGCCGCTGGCCGACTTCCTCGGGAACTTCGCCGATTGCCTGCGCTGGCCGCTGGGCGATCCCGACGTGAAGGTCGAGGTGGTCTGGACCAAGGTGCTGCGCGCGAACTGGAAGATGCAGCCGGAGAACTCGCGCGATGGCTACCATGCGCCGCTCCTCCACAAGCGGCTGCGCGGCGTGAGCCCGCCCAAGCCCTTCCGCCTGTATGGCGACGGCCATGCGCTGCAGAAGCTGGGGCTGGACTACGAGACCGGGCGCAAGGCGCGCAACCTCGACGGCATCCTCGCCGAGCACCCCGAACTGATCGACCAGTTCATGGCGCACCCGCTGCCGGGCATGACGAAGGAAGACCCGTCGCAGATCGCGACCATCTTCCCGGACACGCTGTTCGCCTCGCGCTTCAGCGCCATGCTGATCGAGCGCCAGGTGCCGCTCAACCCGAACGAGACCCTGTTCGAGACGCGTCAGGTGTTCCTGGCCAGCGACAGTGAGGAAGTGCGCGGGATCCGCCGCCAGCACTGGCTGCTCTACTGGGCGCAGGACGGCGGCAACCTGCCCGAGGACTGGGCGGCCTGGGAAGCGCAGCAGGAAGGCGTGCAGGGCCACGGTTCGCGCTACAGCGTGATCGCGCGCGGCAACCCGGCCAATGAAGGCCTGCGCGGCGACGACAACCGGGTGCGCAGCTTCTGGCAGCAATGGCGCCGCTACATGGGCACGACCCGCAACGCGCCG
The DNA here is from genome assembly GCA_903909415.1 of uncultured Pseudomonadota bacterium. Next base: position 5,529 of record CAIVVS010000175.1, read on the forward strand.
CCCGGCGCCGAAGGTGGCGTATGAGGGGTGGCGAATGAAGGTCGGCGTCATCGGCCTGGGCCGCATGGGCCGTCCCGTCGCAGAGCGGCTGCTGGCGGCCGGGCATGCCGTCATCGTGCTGGACGTGGTTGCCACGCCGCGCGCGGAACTGGAAGCCGCCGGCGCGCGCTGGGTGGCGACGCCGCGCGAGGTCGCCGCCGCGAGCGATCTAGTGCTGCTCAGCCTGCCCGGACCGGCCGAAGTCGAAGCGGTGATGCAGGGACCGGACGGCGTGCTGGCGGGTGCGGCGCAAGGCTGCATCGTGCTGCAGACCAGCACCATCAGCCCGAAGCAGGGCCGTGAACTCGCCGCGGCCTGCGCCATGCGGGGCGTGGACTTCCTCGACGCGCCCGTCAGCGGCGGTGTCGAGGGCGCGAAGTCGGGCACGCTGTCGGTGATCATCGGCGGCAGCGCGGCGGTGCTGGAGAGCGCGCGACCGGTGCTTGCGGCCTTCACGGAGCGCGTTTTCCACATGGGCGAGGCCGGCACCGGGAGCAGCATGAAGCTGGTGATCCAGGCCACCTACATGTCGCAGCTGGCCGCGTTCATGGAAGCGGTCGGCATGGGGCGCGAAGCCGGCCTGCCGATGGAGCAGATGCTGGCGGTGCTGGCCGAGTCATCGGCCCACCACCCGACGATCGGCAAGCGCTACGACAAGCTGCTCGCCGACGACCTGTCACCGCGCGTCGAGGTGCGGGCCGGCCTGAAGGACATGGAGCTGGTGCGCGAGTTCGCGTCGGACCTCGGACTCGCGCCTGCGGTGCTGTCGGCCGCGACGGAGGATTTCGCCGCCTCGGCGCGCGCCGGCCATGCCCGCGACGACCTGATCGCACTGACCCGGTTGCAGAACCGCAAGCCATGAACCCAGGAGGGACCTGCCCGATGAAAACCCTGATGCGCGCCGTGATCGCGGCCAGCAGCGTGTTGTGCCTGTTGCATTCCGGCCATGCCGCCGCGCAGGCCTGGCCGGTGCGTTCCGTGTCCATGCTGGTCGGCTTTCCGGCAGGCTCCGGCATCGACCTGTTCGCCCGCCTGCTGGCCGAAGGGCTGCGCGAGCGCACCGGACAGAGCGTCATCGTCGAGAACCGCCCCGGCGCCGCGAGCAACCTCGCCGCCCAGGCCGTGGCGCGCGCCGCGCCCGACGGCTACACGGTGCTGTACGCCGCCAATGCGCTGTCGGCCAACGTGCACCTGTTCCGCAGCGTCGGCTATGACCCGGTGAAGGATTTCTCGCCGGTCACCACTTTCCTGGAGAACGGCTGGATGCTGCTGGCCTACCCCGGGCTGCAGGTGAACTCCGTGTCCGAACTGACCGCCTACCTCAAGGCGCGCCCCGGCAAGCTCGCCTACGGCACCAGCGGCGCGAGCGGCCTGATCGCGGCCGAGCTCTACCGGTTCATGGCCGGATTCGACGCCGTGAACGTGCCGTACAAGGGCGTGCCGCCGGCGGTGACCGACCTGCTCGCGGGCCGTACCGTGTTCATGTTCGCCGACATCAGCACCGGCCTGTCGCTCGCGCGCAGTGGCAAGGCCAAGGGGCTGGCGGTCACCAATCCGCGCCGCGTCGCGTTGGCGCCGGAGATTCCCTCGATGGCGGAGTCGGGCCTGTCCGGCTACGAACTCGTGTCCTGGCAGGCGGTGCTGCTGCCGGCCGGCGCGCCGCGCGAGGTGGTCAACCGCCTCGCCGAACTCACCAACGCGGTGGGGGCCAGCGAGCGCGCGCAGCAGTTCTTCACCAAGATGTCGGTCGAGGGCAAGGCAGGCAGCCCGGAGGCGCTGGCGCGCCTGCTCGAATCCGAGATCCAGCGCTGGGGCCAGGTGATCAAGGCCGCCGGCATCGCGCCGGAATGAACGCATGGACACGACAAGCGGAGGCAGGATGAAGCGCAAAACCTTGTTCCTGGCAGTGTCCATGGTCGCCATCGCCGCGTTGCTGCCCGGCGCGGCGCGCGCACAGGCCTGGCCGAGCAAGCCACTGCGCATGGTTGTCCCGTTCGGCGCGGGAAGCCCGCCCGACGTGCTAGGCAGGCTGTTCTCGCGAACGCTGAACGAAGCCCTCGGCCAGCAGGTCGTGGTCGAGAATCGCGTCGGTGCCGGCGGCACCATCGGGTCCGAGGCGGTGGCCAAGTCCGCGCCGGACGGGTACACGCTGATGCTGGGCAGCTCATCCACGCTTGCGATCGCGCCCAGCCTGTACCCGGCTCTTGGATACCGTCCCGAGCGCGATTTCGCCCCGGTGATGCTGGCGGCGAGCGCACCGTTCTTCGTCATCGTCCATCCGTCACTGGGCGCGGGCAGCCTGCGCGAGCTGATCGAACTGGCGCGTGGCAAGCCGGGACAGTTCACCTACGGCTCCACCGGCAACGGCACGCCGTTGCACATCGCGGGCGAGATGTTCAAGGCCACCACCGGCGTGAACCTGACGCATGTGCCGTACAAGGACATGGGGCCGGTCAACAACGACTTCCTGGCCGGACGCGTGCAGGTGATGTTCCAGCAGTTGCCGGCCATGCTGCAGCACATCCGCTCGGGCAACCTGCGTGCGCTGGCGGTGGCAAGCAGCAAGCGCGACGCGCAGGTGCCCGAGGTGCCGACCAGCGCCGAGGCCGGGCTCGCGGGCTACGAGGTCTCGTCCTGGTTCGGCGTGGTCGCGCCGCGCGGCGTGCCTGCCGAGATCATCCAGCGCCTGAACGGCGAATTGCAGAAGTCGCTCGCGCAGCCGGACGTGCGTTCCACGCTGGGCCGGCTGGGATTCGAGCCGGTGGGCGGCAGCGCCGAGCAGTTCGGCAGCTACATCCAGTCGGAAATGAAGCGCTGGTCCGACGCGGTGAAGGCTTCCGGCGCGAAGCTCGATTGAGCAGCAGGTGCGGCGGCGTGGCGGACCTGCTGAACGATGCTACTGGAAGCGGATGTTCCGCTCGCGCACCAGTTTCGCCCACTTCTCGGCGTCGTCCCTGAGCAGGCGCACCGCGTCCTCGGTGCTGGTGCCAACCACTTCGTTGCCCACTGCCTCGATGCGTGCTGCGACTTCCGGGGTGGCAAGGCCGCGGCGCAGGTCGGTGTTGATCTTTGCGACGATGTCCGCCGGCGTGCCGGCCGGCACCATCATCACGCCCCAGGCCGACATGGAGTAGCCGGGCACGCCCGCCTCGGCCAGGGTCGGGATGTCGGGGGCCAGCTTGTAGCGCTGCGCCGTGGTCACCGCCAGCGCGCGCACCCGGCCGGTCTTGAGCGCCGCGGTGGACGTGGCCATGTCGATGAAGCACAGCTGGGTCTCGCCCGCGGTGGTGCTCGTGACCGCGGGGGCGGCGGCCTTGTAGCTCACGTCGAGATAGTCCACGCGGCCGAGGGCCTTGAACAGTTCCGAGGCCAGCATGGTGCTGGCGCTGTTGGAGGCGTGGTTCAGCTTGCCGGGGTTCGCGCGCAGGTGGGTGAGCAGTTCGCCCACGTTGTTCGCCGGCACGCCGCTGTTGACCAGCAGCACGAAGGGATTGGACGTCGTTAGGGTCACCGGGATGAGGTCCTGCAGCCGGTAGGGCAGGCTGGCCATGGTGACCGGGTTGATGGTCAGCGCGGCGCTGCTGGTGAACCCCATGGTGTAGCCGTCTGGCGCGGCCTTGGCGACCGCGTCAGTCCCGATGACGAAGCCTGCGCCGGGTCGGTTCTCCACCACCACGCCCTGGTTCCAGGTCTCGGTGAGCTTGCCGGCCATGATGCGCGCCATCAGGTCCAGCCCGCCTCCCGGCGCGGTGGTGACGATCAGGCGCACCGGCTTGGCCGGGTAGGCCTGGGCGTGGGCTCCGGCGGCATTGAGCATGCCGAGGGCGGCGGCAAGTCCGGCGAGGCTGCGATGAAACGCCATGTGGGGCTCCGTTGGCTGGGGTGGACTGGCTGGATCAGGCGATTGCGCTGGGTGCGGGCAGCGTGGGGGCTTCCTCCAGCCGCAACCATTGCTTGGTCGGCGCACCGTGCTGGATGGCCTCCAGCTCGCGGAAGAAGATCCTGCGCAGGAACACGATGCCGGCGTCCGACGGAGACAGGTTCTCGCCCAGCCGGTCCGCGACCACGCCCTGGCCGAGCAGCGCGACGTAGTCCTGTGCGGTGATGTGCGCGGCCTCGTCGACCTGCGGCATGCGGTGGCGCACGAACAGTTCCTCCTTGTGCTGGCGCGGGTCGAAGCCGCCACCCAGCCGGGACGTCTCTTCCTTCTCGCGCTCTGTCAGTCCGGGGGCATAGGCGTACAGCGTGAAGCGCCGCGTGTTGTGGTCGTCGATCGGCACGGCCCAGACGCTGATGTGGGTCCAGGGGTCGTTCGCCTTGTGGCCGGGCGCGATGATGTGGTTGTTGTTCGGGAAGGTCCAGTCGCTGACGCGCACGTTGGAGGCCGAGCGGGTGGCGGTCTGGCGGATGCCGGCGGAGGTCTCGGCATAGGACAACTGCGGGATGGCGGTGGTGATCTGCTCGCCGAAGCGTCCCAGCCCGCCCCAGGCGTGCACGAAGCTAACGTGCACCGCGTCCATGGAGTTCTCGATCTGCTGGAACCAGTTGAAGTCCCAGACCTGTTCCATGATCACCAGGTGGCGGCCGGGCTCCTCCAGCACGTGCTTGCGCGGCAGCTCGAAGGCCGGCGCGGGCAGCGGCCCCATCCACGCGAACACCAGGCCGCAGTATTCGTGCAGCGGATAGGCCGTGATGCGCACCGGTTCGCTGCGCGGACCGGGTTCGGCCGGGATCTCGGTGCACGTCCCGTCGCCGCCGTAGCGCCACCCGTGGTACATGCAGCGGATGGTGTCGCCCTCGACCCACCCGGTATGCAAGGCCGAGCGCCGGTGCGCGCAGCGGCCGGCGACCAGCCAGGGGCGCCCGGTCTCGCCGCGGTAGAGCGTCAGGTCCTCGCCCAGCACGCGGAGCTCTCGCGCCCCGCCCCTGGCGATGGAAGCCGAGGTGGCGACCGGCTGCCAGAAGCGGCGCAACAGCTGCCCCATGGGCGTGCTGGCGGCGGTCTGCGGCAGGAGTTCCAGGGGATTCACGGTCCGGGTCATGTCTTGTCCGCCTTGGGTGGTTCAGGCCCGCGAGGGCGCCACGTAACCGTAGCGCAGGTTGGTGCGGCCGGGGCCGTCGCGCTCGTAGTCGGCGCGCGCCAGCGCGATGCGGTCGCCTGCCAGCGCGGCGCGCTGGGCCGGGGTGTAGTTGTACAGGCGCGCCGAGTTCTCGCCGAAGATCGCGCGCTTGACCGGGCCGTCGGCCGGCCCCAGCGGCGCGAAGCCGTACTTCTTCTGCATGTCCTCGGGAATCTCCAGCCGGCGCAATGCCTCGATCTGCCATTGCGGCGCGCCGGTCCACACCGCGTCCGTCCCCCAGACCACGTGGTCCGCACCCAGGCCCTTGACCAGCTGGCCCAGCATCGCGGCGCAAAGGCGCGGTTCGGCCACGGTGCTCTGCGCGAAGATCTGGCCCAGGTCGCCGTAGACGTTGTTGACGCCGTGCTTCTGCGGGATCTCCGCGAGATCCGTGACCCAGTCCACGCGGCCGGTCTGCTCGAACTGCGACCAGCCGTCGGGCCAGGATCCGCCCACCCAGCGGAATCCCGAGTGGTAGACGATGAAGTTCAACTGCGGCCAGTCCTTGGCCACGCGAGCCACGTCGCGCACGTCGGCGTACATCGCCAGTTTCGGGAACTCGCGGGTGGTGGAGGGCGGGTACAGGCCCTTGTGCACGCAGACGTTCCTCAGGCCCGCCTTCACCAGCTTCTCGTAGAAAGGGTAGAGCAGCTTCTCGTCGTCCATGAACCAGGGATGGTTGGAGAGGCGCTTGTTGGTGTTGTCGCCTACGGTGTAGCCCTTGAAGGAATCGGGCCTGAGCGTCTCGATCACCCGGTCCACGTCCTCCATCCAGCCGGGCATGCCGGGCATGAACACCGCATGCGAGAACATGCGCTTGCTGCCGGTCAGCTTGTTGACCTTGGCGCGCGCCTCGGCTTTCATCTCGTTGGTCAGGAACCAGTCCTTGGGATCCTCGGAGCCCGAGCCGGAGATCAGCGCCACCTTGGTGTCGCTGTCGAAGTACATTTCCTTGAAGTAGTTGGCGAACTTCAGGTCTTCCAGCGTCTGCGGCTTGCCTGCGAGCGCCGGGTTCCATCCGGCCTTGCCGACCGCCTCGCGCGAGCGCACGAAGTTCACCAGCCGGGTGTCGTCGCGCAGGAAGTGGGTGTGCATGTCCATGATGAACTGGCCTGCCAGGCCGCGGGCGCGCTCGTTGGCCAGGTCCGGCGTGGCGGCCTCGGCGCGGCTGACGCCGAACATCGGCCCGTAGACGTCGTTCATCGCGAGGAAAGCCGCCGCCATGCCGGAGGCGGTGCGGAAGAACGCCCGGCGGCTCATGCCCTGGTGCTTCGCCAGTTTCGCGCCCATTTCCTTGATCAGCGCCTCGACCTGCTTCTGGCGCGGCGTCTGCGGCAGCGGCATGAACTCGTCGCTGGCGACAAACTGGGTAGGGATGGGGGAGGCGAAGGAATTGGTTTCCGCCGGCAGCACGCTGGCGAGTTCGGTCGGATCCATCTGGGGCACGGCGGTCTCCTCGGGGGATGGTGGCCCGGCAATCCTAGCTGTTCCGGCAGGAACGGGCTTGCATGCCTGTGTTACCTGCGCGGCGTACCTTGCTCCGCCGCAAAATGCTATCTTTGCGCGCTTCCACGCCTATTGAACGGAGCCCCCCGTGAAATCCCTCAAGCTCATCACGCTGGCCGGCGCGCTGCTGGCCATGGCCTTTGCCCCCGGCCTGCAGGCCCAGACCAAGTCGCGGCTGCAGTCCGTGCTCGAGCGCGGTTCAATCCGCGTGGGCACCACCGGCGATTTCAACCCCATGTCAGTGCGCGACACCGGGTCCAACGCCTACAAGGGCTTCGACATCGAGGCCATGGAGCAGCTGGCCAAGGACATGGGCGTGAAAGTCGAATGGGTGCCGACCGAATGGGCCACCCTCGTCGCCGGTCTGACCTCCGACCGCTACGACATCTTCGCCGGCGGCTCCTCGCTCAACATGGCGCGCGCCAAGACCGTGGCATTCACCGACCCCTACCTCGAGGCCGGCACGGTGCCGCTGGTGCTGAAGGCGAATGCGGCCAAGTTCAAGTCCTGGACCGAGGTGAACAAGAAGGGCGTCACCGTCGCCGTGCTGCTGGGCACGGTGTTCGAGGAGCAGGCCAAGTCGCATTTCCCGCAGGCCACGGTCAAAAGCGTGGAAAAGCCCGCCAATGGCTACCAGGAAGTGCTGGCCGGCCGGGCGCTGGTCACGGTGACCAGCAACATCGAGGCGGCCACCCTGATGCAGACCTACCCGACGCTCACCACCGTGGGCACGTCCGCGGACATGCGCAACAAGCGCCCCTTCGCCTACCCGGTGCCGCAGGGTGACGCGACCTGGGTGATCTTCCTGAACAACTGGATCGCGCTCAAGAAATCCGAGGGCTACTTCCAGGCGCTGGAGACCAAGTGGCTGGGCCGCAAGTAAGCGAAGGCCGCTCCGCGAAGGGCGCCGTGCGAACGGCGCCCTTTTCGCTTTGGTGGTCGGGGTGCGCGCTGGCCGCGGTCGCGCTGCTGTCGGGCTGCGCCGGCAACTCCAACTACAACTGGGGCTGGTACGTCTTCAACCCGGCCCTGCCCAAGGGCGCGTCCAACCTGCAGTTCATGGCGGCCGGCCTCACCCTGACCATCCAGCTGTCGTTGTGCGCGATCGCGCTGTCGGTGGTGCTGGGAATGGCGCTGGCGCTGGCCGGCATGTCGCGCAACCCGGTGCTGCGCTGGACCAGCCGCGGCTACGTGGAGGTATTCCGCGCCGTGCCGCTGCTGGTGCTGCTGCTCTGGGTGTACTACGGCCTGCCAGTGGTGACCGGGCTGCAGTTCGGCGCGTTCGTCGCCGGGTTCATGACCCTGGCGCTGTCGGACGCGGCCTTCGAGTCGGAGGTGTTCCGCGCCGGACTGCAGTCGGTGCCGCGCGGCCAGCGCGAGGCGGCGGAGACCCTGGGACTGACGCGCTGGCAGTCGTTCCGGTACGTCGTGCTGCCGCAGGCGGTGCGCCACGTCCTGCCGGCGCTGGGCAACCAGTTCGTCTACGTGCTGAAGATGAGCTCGCTGGTGTCGGTGATCGGCCTGCAGGAGCTCACGCGCCGCGCCAACGAGCTGAACGTCACCGAGTACCGGCCGCTCGAGATCTACACCTTCCTGGTGCTCGAGTACCTGGTGCTGATCCTGGTCGTGTCCTGGCTGGTACGGGCGCTGGAGCGGCGCCTGTCGCGCGCGCCGCACTGAGCGGCCTGCAGGGGTTCAGTGCGACAGTATCCTGGCCAGGAAGTCCCGGCAGCGCTCGGTCTTGGGCGCGGCGAAGAATTCCGCCGGCGGTGCCTGCTCGACGATCTCGCCACGGTCCATGAAGACCACCCGGTCGGCAACGCGCCGCGCGAAGCCCATCTCGTGGGTGACGCACACCATGGTCATGCCCTCGGCCGCGAGCGACTCCATCACCTCCAGCACTTCGCTGATCATCTCCGGGTCGAGCGCCGAGGTGGGCTCGTCGAACAGCATGATCCTGGGCCGCATGCACAGCGACCGGGCGATGGCCACGCGCTGCTGCTGGCCGCCGGACAACTGCCCGGGGTACTTGCCGGCCTGCTCGGGGATGCGCACCCGGGCGAGGTAGGCGTGCGCCAGTTCCTCGGCCTCGGCGCGCGGCATGCCGCGCACCTTCATCGGGGCGAGCGTGAGGTTCTCCAGCACCGACAGGTGGGGGAACAGGTTGAACTGCTGGAACACCATGCCCACCTCACTGCGGATGCGCGCCAGGTGCTGGCTGTCCTCGTCCAGTTCCACGCCATCGACCACGATGCGCCCGGCGTCGTGGCGTTCCAGCCGGCAGACGCAGCGGATCAGGGTGGATTTGCCCGACCCCGACGGCCCGCATACCACCACCTTTTCGCCGGCGGCGACCTGCGTGCTCACGCCCGACAGCGCGGTGAACGAGCCGAAGCGCTTGGTGACGTCCTCGAGGATGATGATGGGCTGCATGGCGTGTCGGGGGTGGCTTCGGTGGGGCCGGAACTGCGCCCGGTTGCGCGGCGGCGGTTCCGCGACGTCGCATTCGAGCCTAACATAGCGGCCACAGACATTGCCCCTGGAACGCCTGATGTTGCTCGCCGGATCGACCTGGAAGGAAGTGGAGGCCTACCTGCGCGAATCGCGCGGCGTGGTCGTGCCCATGGGATCGACCGAGCAGCACGGGCCGATCGGCCTGATCGGCACCGATGCCTACACCGCCGAGGCGGTGGCGCGCGGCCTGGGAGATCGCGTCGGCGCGCTGGTGGCGCCCACGCTGTCGCTGGGCGTGGCGCAGTTCAACCTCGGCTTTCCCGGGACCATCTCGGTGCGCGCCGCCACGCTGATGGCGACCATCGAGGACCTGGTGCTGTCGCTCGCCGCGCAGGGCTTCGAGCGCTTCTACTTCGTCAACGGCCATGGCGGCAACGTGGCGCCGGCGCGCGCCGCCTTCCAGGACATCTACGCGCGCTGGAGCCTGGGCGAGCGCAGCGGCGCCGCGCCGCGCTGCCGGCTGCGCAGCTGGTGGGAGTACCCGGGCGCCGACAGCTTGCGCCGCGAACTGTACGGCGCGGGCGAGGGCATGCATGCCACGCCCAGCGAGATCGCCATCACCCGCCATGCCCAGCCCGCGGCGTTCGGCCGCGCCGAGGGCAAGCTGCCCGCGCCGCCGGTGCTGTCGCCGGCCTACCTGCGGGACCATGGCGGGGACAACCACTGGGATGCGCAGTCCCACCGCGCCGCCTTCCCGGACGGGCGCGTCGGCTCGGACTCGGCGCTGGCCACGCGGGAGCAGGGTACGGCACTGCTGGAGGCATCCATTGCCGGCGCGATCGAGGACTACCGCGCCTTCCTGGTGGAACCCTGAGCGTGTCGAAATGAACATGGAGACCCGGGAATGGGCCTGATCGTCTACGGGCTGGCGCTGTCCAGCTACAGCGCAAAGCTGCGCATCCTCCTGGTGAACAAGGGGATTGCCTTCGAGGAGCGGGAGCCGCCCGGCGGCAGCTACCGCTCCGAGGCCTATCGCTCCATCGTGCCCATGGGCACGCTGCCGGCGATCGACGACGATGGTTTCGTGCTGTCGGAGTCCGAGGTGATCGCCGAGTACCTGGAAGTACGCCATCCGACGCCCCGGATGCTGCCTGAGGCGGTGCGGGAGCGTGCGCATGCGCGCTTCCTCTCGCGGCTGCACGACCTGTATTTCGCGCCGGCGGTGCGCGGCCTGTTTCCCCACGTGAATCCCGCGAAGCGCGATACGGCTGCCGTCGCCGCGCAGCTTGCGGAGGTCCGCCGCCGCCTGTCGCAACTCGAATCGCTGGCGCTGCCCCGTCCGTACATCGCCGGCGAGACCCTGATGCTGCCGGATTGCGGCTTCGCGGTAAGCGTGCCGCTGGCGATGCAGTTGCTCGCGGTTTTCGGCGAGAAACTCGAGTTGTCCGCCCCGCTGCAGTCCTGGCACGACACGGTGCAGGCCCACCCCGCCGTGGTGGCGGGGCTGGCGCCATGGCAGGTCGCGACTGACCGCTGGCTGGAATCCCAACTGGAGGCCAAATGAGTACCGGTGATCGAAGCCCGCTGCTGCAGCCCGGATGGGCTTATGTCGAAAAGGTCTCGCTGGAAGACTTCAGCCCGTCCGACTGGGATCTGCTCAACCGCCAGCGCCATGAGTACTACGCCGCCGAACAGGCCGCGCAGGCGCTGCGCATGCTGGCCGCGTCCGAGCACGACGCGTCCTTCGGCTACATGGTCAACAACTACCGCCACAGCCTGCAGTCGGCCACCATGGCGCTGCGCGACGGGCGCGACGAGGAGGACGTCGTGGTGGCGCTGCTGCACGACATCGGCTTCATCGCCTGCCCGTCGATGCACGGCGAGTTCGCCGCCGCCCTGATGGGCGCCTACGTGTCCGAGCGCAACCACTGGATGCTGCGCCACCACGCGATCTTCCAGAACGTGCACGCGCCCCACCAGCCCGGCGTGGACCCCAACGGCCGGGAACGCTGGCGCGGCCACCCGCATTTCGCCTGGACCGCCGAGTTCGTCGACAAGTACGACCAGGCGTCCGCCGACCCGGACTACGACTGTGCGCCGCTGGCCGTGTTCGAGCCCATGGTCCGGCGCGTCTTCGCGCGTCCGCCGCGGCCGGTTCCCCATCACGATTAGCGCCACGGAGACACGACGCGCATGAGCGCATGGATACGCATGATCCCGCTGGAGCAGGCCACCGGCCTGCTTAAGGACCTGTACGCCAAGGTCACCACCCCGCACGGCACGGTGGACAACGTGATGCGCGCGCACAGCCTGCGGCCGCACACCATGGAAGGCCACCTGGTGCTGTACAAGAGCGTGCTGCACAATCCGGACAACACGCTGCCGTTCTGGTTCCTGGAGGTGGTGGCGTCCTACGTCAGCATCACCAACCGCTGCGCCTACAGCCTGACGCACCACTGGGCGAATGCCAGCCGGCTGATGGCCAACCCGGGCCGCGCCGCGGCGGTGCGCGCGGCGCTGGATGCCGGCAAGCCTGAGCTCGCGTTCGAGGGCAAGCAGCGCGCGCTGCTCGACTACGCGCGCAAGCTCACCGCAGCGGTGGGCGACATGGCGAAGTCCGACATCGACGCGCTGCGCGCCGCCGGCTGCGACGACGGCGAGATCCTCGAGGTCAACCAGGTCTGCGCGTACTTCAACTATTCCAACCGGCTGCTGAACGGGCTGGGCGTCACCACCGAGGGCGACGTGATCGGCTATTACAAGGACAAGCAGCAATGAACTACGCCACCGCCCGCAACATCGCCGTCGAGCAGATCCCGGTGATCGACTGCGCGCCGCTGTTCGATGGCACGCAGGCTTCCATGGCCGCGGTCGGCGCGCAGATGCGCGAAGCCGCCGAGCGCATCGGCTTTTTCTACGTGAGCAACCACGGCATCCCCGAGGACCTGATACTGGGCGCCGATGCCGCCGGCCGCGAGTTCTTCGCGCTGCCGCAGGAGGCCAAGCTGCGCGTGGTGCCCGCCGACCGCCACCGCGGATTCCTGCAGGTGGGGCAGGCGAAGATGTACCGCAACGCCCGCGTGGACCTGAAGGAGAGCTTCATCTGGGGGCGCGATGTCGGCGAGGACGACCCGGACTACCTGGCCGGCAACCGCATGGTCGGCCCCAACCGCTGGCCGGCGGAGCTGCCGCGCCTGCGCGGCGTGCTGAACGCCTACTTCGATTCGGCCCACGCCTGCGCCCACCGGCTGCTGGGCGCGCTGGCGGTGTCGCTCGGCGCGCCGGCCGATACCTTCAACGCGCGCCTGGCCAAGCCGATTTCGCGCGGCACCCTGGTCTGGTATCCGCCGCAGCCGCCGGACGCGGGGGAGGACCAGTTCGGCGTCGCGCCGCACACCGACTATGGCGTGATCACGCTGCTGCGCCAGGACGAAGTGGGCGGCCTGCAGGTCGCCACCCGCGATGGCGAGTGGGTCACCGCGCATCCGATTCCGGGCACGCTGGTGATCAACTCGGGCGACCTGCTCGGGCGCTGGACCAACGACCGCTTCAAGTCCAACCCGCACCGCGTGGTGAACCGCTCCGGGCGCGAGCGCATGTCCATCGCGATGTTCGTGGACCCGGACTTCGACACGCCCATCGTGCCGGTGACCCAGCCGGGCGAGGCGGCGAAGTATCCCGAGGTGAGCTGCGGGGACTACATCCTCGGCCGCTTCGACGCCGCGTTCGCCTACCGGAACAGGCAGGATTCACGCGGTTGAACCCCCGGCGCGCCGCGGTCCCCGCCGCGCCGGGCAGCGCCGCGCGGCTGCGTCCCGCGTAACGGCGGGGATCAGGGCTTTCCGCCCCCGGGCTTGGCCTTCGCCGCGCGCGCGGCACGGCCCTTTTCGGATTTCGGTCCCATCGGCTCGGGCTGGAACGGACCGTCGCGCGCTTCCAGGTAGGCCTTCAGGCCCTGCGTGCGCTGGATCTCGAACAGGCGTTCCCGCTCCTCGTTGTGCGAGGCATGCGCGAGCGCGCCCAGCGTCCCCTCCAGCTGCAGGCCGGCGTACAGCCCCGAGGCGAGGATGCCCTGCATGGAGATCGCCTTGTTCAGGCGCAGCGAAGGCTCTGGCACCTTGGCCATGCGCAAGGCCAGCTTGCGCACGTGGCCGGCCAGTTCCTCATGCGGCACCACCTCGTTCACCATGCCGATGCGCAGCGCCTCGGCGGCATCGAAATGGTCCCCGGTCAGCGCCCAGCGGTTCGCGTTCTTCCATCCGCACAGCGCGGTGAACAGGAAGGTGGTGTTCGAGATGTGGCGCACCTCCGGCTGCGCGAACACGGCGCGGTCCGAGGCGATGGTGATGTCGGCCGCAAGCTGGTACCAGAAGCCGCCGCCCATCGCCCAGCCATTGACGGCCGCGATGATGGGCTTGCCCAGGCGCCACATGTGCGTCCACTGCGTCGCGCGCAGGCCGTCATTGCGCTGCCAGTACTCGATGAACTCCGCCATGGACTTGCCGGCGGGATCGGTGTTGCGCACCCCGTTCGCCGGGGCCTGGCCCTGGTCAAAGCCGGAGCAGAACGCGTTGCCCGCGCCGGTGAGCACGATCACCTTGACGTCCTTGTCGGCGTCCGCCTGGTCGAAAGCGGCTTCCAGCTCACGGACCAGCGTGGGCGTCAGGGCGTTCATGCGCTCCGGCCGGTTGAGCGTGATCGTTGCGATGCGCTCGGCCACGTCGTAGATCAGTTCCGTGTATTCCACTGCAGCCTCCCTGGCTTTTCAGGATCCCATCCGGTTCAGGACCTCACCTGCTTCAGAACCTCATCCAGGCGTCTGCGGGAACCCGCACACAGACCGCGTCGCCGGTCCGGTACTGCTTCTCGCCCACTGCCTGGGTCACGATCAGCTGCCTGCCGGCGGAGTCGACGACATACCTGACCATCATGCCCATGTAGTCGGTCGATGC
>CAIVVS010000176.1 GCA_903909415.1 uncultured Pseudomonadota bacterium
GGGCGCGGGCTTGGACGCCGCCTCGGGCGCAGACGCCGCCCCTGGCGCGGGCGCCGCCGCGGGCGCGGCCTGCGGCGGCACGACGTCGCCATCCACCCGATCCAGCACGCTGTCCTTGAAGAACACCGCCACCCGCCGCTGCTCCGTTTCGGTGCTGCGCACGGCGCGCCGGGTGTAGACGTAGTCCCAGCGGTCGGCATTGAAGGGGTCGGCAACCAGCGGCGTGCCCATGATGAAGCGCACCTGGTCGCGCGACATGCCGGGCTGCAGCTTGCCGATCATTTCCTGCGAGACGTAGTTGCCCTGCTGGATCTCCATGGTGTGCGGCTTGACCCACTTGGTAGGATCCAGCGACTGCTTGACCGACTGCACGCTGCAACCGGCGCAGAGCGCCACGGCGGCGAGCAACAGGCCCGCGCGTGCCGCGGTGCGGCGGGGCGCCGCGGGCTGGAGGGTAAGGCGGGGATGGCCGTTCGGCATGGCGGTTCCGGAGGTGGCCGGCTGCGCGCGCCGCCGCGGAAAGGGGCGGCGGGACCGCGCAGCGCGAATCGCTATATGATAACGGAAACGTTCCCCCGCCCACCGCGCGATGGCCCAGCGCGGGGCCCAACCGCATGGCACGACGAGACGCTGGCGCCCGGCGCCATGCAGATGACGGCGTCCGACGCCACGGAGTCGCATGACCGACCTCAAGACCACCGGCCTGAAGGCCACCGCGCCGCGCCTGCGCATCCTCAAGCTGTTCGAGTCGGCGCGCGTGCGCCACATGAGCGCGGAGGACGTGTACCGCACGCTGATGGCCGAGGGCGTGGACGTGGGGCTTGCGACCGTCTACCGCGTGCTCACCCAGTTCGAGCAGGCCGGCATCCTGCAGCGCCACCACTTCGAGTCCGGCAAGGCGGTGTTCGAACTCGACAAGGGCGAGCACCACGACCACCTGGTGTGCATGCAGTGCGGGCGCGTCGAGGAGTTCTTCGACCCCGAGATCGAGAAGCGCCAGGTGAAGGTCGCCAAGGAGCGCGGCTTCCTGATCCACGACCATTCGCTCTACCTGTACGCCGATTGCACCAAGGCCGACTGTCCGCACCGGGAGAGCGGCGGCTGAGCGCGGGCCATCGGTGGCACGCGCGCGCATCCGTGCGGCCGCGCGCCACGTACCAGCATCGGCGGCATGCATCGCAGGCGTGCCGGGCAGCAAGCGGGAAGAACCGGCCAGAAATGGCTTAAGTGGTTGATAATAAAGGCGATTTTTGCCAATCAGGTCCGACTGGGAGGGGGATGCCATGGGATTACGACTCAAGTTCAACCTGGTGCTGCTGGCGGTGTTCGCGCTGGGGCTGGGCGTCACCGGCACGGTGTCGCACGAACTGCTGCACCAGAACGCGCGCGCCGAGGTGCTGCGCAGTGCCGGGGTGATGATGGAGGCGGCGCTGTCGATGCGCAGCTACACCGTCGGCCACGTGCGCGACAAGCTGCGCCAGGTGGAGGACGAGTTCCTCCCCGAGGGCGTGCCGGCGTTCGCCGCCACCGAGATCATGAACCAGCTGCGCAAGAAGTACCCCGACTACTCCTACAAGGAAGCCGCGCTCAACCCGACCAACCCGCGCGACCGGGCGGTGGAATGGGAAGCCGACATCGTCAACGCGTTCCGCGCCAATGCCGCGCAGGTGGAAGTCTCCGGCACGCGCATGACCCCGACCGGCCCGTCCCTGTACCTGGCGCGGCCGTTCCAGATCAAGGACCCGGCGTGCCTGGCCTGCCACACCACGCCCGACCTGGCGCCCCCGGGCATGGTCAAGCTCTACGGCCCGAACAACGGCTTCGGCTGGAAGCTTAACGAGGTGATCGGCGCGCAGATCGTGTCGGTGCCGATGGCGCTGCCGATCGAGAATGCGAATCGCGCCTTCTACACCTTCATGGCCTCGCTGGGCGCGGTGTTCGTGGTGCTGTTCATCATCCTGAACGTGATGCTCTCGCTGCTGATCGTGCGCCCGATCACGCGCATGTCCGCCGCCGCCGACAAGATCTCCACCGGCGACATGGACATCCCCGAGTTCGGCGAGAAGGGCCGCGACGAGGTGGCGCTGCTGGGCCGCGCGTTCAACCGCATGCGCCGCAGCCTCGAGAAGGCGATCAGCCTGATTGACGAGAAATAAGCGGGGACGGCCGGCAGCAAGCGCACCATGTCCGCCACCGCCATCGCCCTGCAGCCCGGCAGCTCGCTGCAGGAGTACCAGATCGAGCAGACCCTCGGGGTGGGCGGCTTCGGGCTGACCTACCTCGCGACCGACTCCAACCTGAACCTGAAGGTCGCGATCAAGGAGTACCTGCCCTCGGACCTGGCGATCCGCGCCGAGGACCAGTCGGTGCACCCGAAGTCGCAGGACACCACCGAGACCTTCCGCTGGGGCCTCTCCCGCTTCCTGGACGAGTCGCGCACGCTCGCCTCGTTCCGCCACCCGAACATCGTGCGCGTGATGCGCTTTTTCCAGGCGAACCACACCGCCTACATGGTGATGGAGTTCGTCAAGGGCTCGCCGCTGCCGGACTGGCTGCGCACGCGCCGCCCGCTGCCGGAGAAGGCCGTGCGCGACATCGCGCTGCCTCTGCTGGACGGGCTGGACGTCATCCACGCCGGCGGCTTCCTGCACCGCGACATCAAGCCGGGCAACATCTTCATCCGCGAGGACGGCTCGCCGGTGCTGCTGGACTTCGGCTCGGCGCGCATGATCGGCGGCAACAGCGAACTCACCGCCATCGTCTCGCCCGGCTACGCGCCGCTGGAGCAGTACCACACGCAGGGCCGCCAGGGCGCCTGGACCGACCTGTATGCGGTCGGCGGCGTGCTGTACTGGATGGTCACGGGCAACAAGCCGGTGGAGGCCGCCGCGCGCGTGCGCAACGACCCCATGCCGGCAGCCACGGCCTGCGGCGACGCCTCGCGTTATGGCACGGCGCTGCTGGGGGCCATCGACTGGGCGCTGGCGCCCGATGAGTCCGCGCGGCCGCAGTCAGTGGCCCAGATGCGCGAGCGACTGGGCGCGGCGCCCGCGGGTCCGCGGGCCGCGGGCGGCGACGCGGAAGCCACCGTGCTCGCCGGCGCGGCGGAAGGCCACCCCGCCAGCGCGCCCAGCGCCGGCGTGTTCAGCCGCGAGCAGCTGAAGGCGGTCGAAGCCGAGCTGTCGAAGCACATCGGCCCGATCGCGCCGGTGGTGCTGCGCTCGGCGGCGAAGAAGGCCGCCACCTTCCACGCGCTGATCGAGGCAGTGTCGCGCGAGATCCCGGACGTCGCGGCGCGCGACGCCTTCACCAAGCGCCAGCTGGCCGCGGACAAGTCCTCGCCGGCGAGCGGCAGGCAGGCACCGTCCGCGCCGGCGGCGTCGATGCCGACGCAGGTGCCCACCCAGGTGGCCACCGAGATGATCCGCTTCGACGCGGCCACCATCGCCAAGGCGGAGTCCGCGATGGCCCAGTACCTCGGGCCGCTGGCGCGCGTGGTGGTCAAGCGCGCCGCGGTCAAGGCGCGCGACGTCTCCGAGCTCTACCTGATGCTCGCCGACCAGATCGAGGACAAGGAAGAGAAGAAGGCCTTCATCCGCAAGGCGATCTCGCTGAAATGAGCACCTTCATCGCCAACCTGGTGCTGTGGCGGCACGCGGAGGCCGAGGACGGCTTCCCGGACGCCGCGCGCGAACTCACCCGGCGCGGCAGGCGCGATGCGGCCGCCATGG
This sequence comes from uncultured Pseudomonadota bacterium, assembly GCA_903909415.1. The sequence goes on from CAIVVS010000176.1 coordinate 3,732, forward strand.
GCGCGTGGCTGCGCGCGCGACTGCCCGAGGACACGCGCATCCTGGTCAGCCCGGCGCTGCGCACCCGCCAGACCGCCGACGCGCTGGAACTGCCCTACGACACCACGCCCGAGGTCGGCACCTCGTCCGATGCGCGGCGCGTGCTCGCGGCCGCCGCCTGGCCGCTGGACAGCGGCACGGTGCTGGTGGTCGGCCACCAGCCGACGCTGGGCGAGATCGCCGCGCTGCTGCTGGGGGACGAGGACGGCGGCCTGTCGGTGCGCAAGGGCGCGGTGTGGTGGTTCGGGCGCCGGCTGCGCCGGGGCGTGCCGGGCGTCGCGCTGCGCGCCGCCATCGCGCCGGACCTGCTGCAGGACTGAAGCCTCCCCGGGCGGCGGGTGCCCGGATGCGGGACACCCGGGCCAGTACACTCAACGAAGCGGGGTGAGCCCCAGTTCCTCGCCGATCGGCCGGTTCGGGTAGTGGAACTTGATCGGGCCGTCGGGCTGCGCGTGCATGAACTGGTGCACCACCGGATCGTCCGAGGCCATCATCTCGTCGGGCGTGCCCTGCCCCACCACCGCGCCGTCGGCGATCACGTACACGTAGTCCACCAGCTTGAGCGACTCGCTCACGTCGTAGGTCACGACGATGGATGTGGTGCCCAGCGCGTCGTTCATCTTGCGGATCAGCCCGGCGATCACGTTCAACGAGATCGGGTCGAGTCCCGCGAAGGGCTCGTCATACATGGACAGCATCGGGTCGAGCACGATGGCGCGCGCCAGCGCCACGCGCCGCGCCATGCCGCCCGACAGCTCGCTGGGCATCAGCCCGTAGGCGCCGCGCAGCCCGACCGAGTGCAGCTTGATCAGCACGATCTGGCGTATCAGTTCCTCGGACAGCCTGGTGTGCTCGCGCAGCGGGAAGGCCAGGTTCTCGAACACGGTCAGGTCGCTGAACAGGCCGCCGGCCTGGAACATCATGCCCATGCGCCGGCGCAGCTTGTAGAGCGCGTCGTTGTCCAGTTCGTGCACCACCTGCCCGTCCACGCGCACCGTCCCCGAGGACGGCGTCGCCTGGCCGCCGATCAGCTGCAGCAGCGTGGTCTTGCCGCAGCCGCTGGCGCCCAGGATGGCGACCAGCTTGCCGCGCGGGATGCGCAGGTTCAGCCCTTTCAACACCTGGCGCTTGCCGTGCGAGAAGCTGACGTCGGCAATGTCGACCAGGATGTCCGGATCCGGGGCGGGCGGCTGGGTGTCGTTCATGGGGCGGAATTGTACGCGAGGGACTGCGCGCGGATCGGAGGACGCGCCCCGGGCATCATGGGCGGGCCGCCAGCGGCGTTACGCTTCCCGGACCGCTCAGGCCTTCGCCTCGGCGGTGGGACGGATGCGCTCCTCGGATGCCGCCCGCCCCGCTGCCACGCCTGCGGGCCGGTGCCGCACACGCACTGCCGGCTCAGGCCTTCGCCTCGGCGGTGGGACGGATGCGCTCCTCGGATGCCGCCCGCAGCTCCAGGCGCATCCCGAGCTGGCGCCACTCCTCGGATTCGGCCTCGAGCGCCGCTTCGGTGAGCGGGTGCTCGTCCAGCCACGCACGCGGCAGCGAGACCTGGAAGCCGGCGTCCACCGCGCGCAGCGTGAGGCGCGGCAGTTCAACATCGGTACGGGCGAGGAAAAAGAGCGCCGCCAGCCGCAGCGCCGCGATCAGCGGCCAGTCCTCCGGCCGCGTCGGCAGGCCCTCCATCTTGGACAGCTTGCCGCGGTGCGCGAGCACCAGGTGCGCGAGGCGCGCCTGCTCACGCTGCGAGAACCCGGGCATGTCGGCCTGCGAGATCACGTAGGCGGAATGCTTGTGGTAGCCCGCGTGCGCGATGCCGATGCCGATCTCGTGCAGCGCGGCGGCGAAGCGCAGCGCCAGCACGTCGGCCTCGGGAGCATCCGGCGACAGGTCGTCGAACAGCATCAGCGCGAGCCGGCCGACGCGCGCGGCCTGCGCGCCGTCCACCTGGTAGCGGCGCATGAACTGCGAGACGGTGGCCTCGCGCATGTCCTCGTGGCGCTCGCGCCCGATCAGGTCGTAGAGCACGCCCTGGCGCAGGGCGCTGTCGGACACCTCGACGTGCTCCAGGCCGAACTCGCCGAACAGCGCGCTCATGATGGCCACGCCGCCGGCGAACACCGCAACGCGGTCCTCCTTGAGCCCGGGCAGGCGAAGCCGGTCCATCTCCCCCGCCTTGAACAGCTGCGCGCGCAGCCGCTCCAGTCCCGCGCGATCGATGCCGTGGTCTATCCAGCCCGACTCGCGCAGCACCGAGGCGATGGAGCGGGCGCTGCCGGAGGAGGCGATGGCTTCGACCCATCCATGGCGGCGGTAACCCTTGAGGATGCGCTGGACTTCGTTGGCCGCCGCGAGTTCCGCCTTCTTGAACGCAGACTTGTCCAGGCGACCATCGGAGAAGAACCGCAGCGTCCAGCTCACGCAGCCCATCGAGAGGCTTTCCGTCAGGTCCGGCCTGAACCCCCTGCCTATGGAACACTCCGTGGAACCGCCGCCGATGTCGATGACGAGGCGGCTCTCCTCCGAGGGCGGCAGGCTGTGCGCCACCCCCACGTAGATCAGTCGCGCTTCCTCGCGCCCGAAGATCACTTCGATCGGGAATCCGAGCGCGGCTTCGGCATCAGCGAGGAAGGCATCCGCGTTGCGCGCGACGCGAAGCGCATTGGTCCCGACCGCGCGCACGGCACCCTTGGGGAAACCGCGCAGGCGCTCGCCGAACCGCCCCAGAGCATCAATGGCCCGAACCTGGGTCGCACGGTCGATGCGCCGGTCCCGCGTGAGCCCGGCGCCCAGCCGGACCGGGTCCCGAAGGGAATCGAGGAGGTACAGCTGGTGGTCGACGACACGGCCGATCTGCAGGTGGAAACTGTTCGATCCGAGGTCTACTGCTGCGAGGGTTTCGTGTCTGGTTGCCATGGCGTGCTTTCGGTTTCAACGGTAGCATCTGCGAGGAAGCCATGCAAATCCGCAATGGACTGCACCGGCCGCAAGCCCCTTGTAATCAGATCGCAACACGGCTCGCCTAGCGTTCTGCGTTTAGCCAAGTGACCAGTACACGATGCCCAACGGCAAGCCCGTACAGCAGACCGCCCGCGACCCGCTGGCCCGGGAGGCCGGCATCCTCGCGTTCAACCGGCGGGTGCTTGCCCAGGCCGCGGACACGACCGCACCGTTGCTGGAGCGCCTGCGCTTCCTGTGCATCGTGTCCTCCAACCTCGACGAGTTCTTCGAGATCCGCGTCGCCGAACTCAAGGAACGCATCAAGCTGGGCGATGAGTTCACTGCCGAGGACCGGGAAGGCGCGCGCCGCACCTGCATCGAGGTCGGCAAGGAGGCCCACGAGATCGTCTCCGAGCAGTACCGCCTGCTGAACGACGAAATCCTCCCGGCGCTCGCGAAGAACGGCATCCGCATCCTGCAGGAGCATGACTGGAGCCCCGAACAGCGGGCCTGGCTGCACGGGTACTTCCAACGCGACATCCTGCCCCTGCTCACGCCGATCGGGCTGGACCCCTCGCACCCCTTTCCGCGCGTGCTGAACAAGTCGCTCAACTTCGTGATCCAGCTGGAGGGACGCGACGCGTTCGGGCGCAACTCGGGCATCGCGGTGGTGCAGGCGCCGCGCCTGCTGCCGCGCATCATCCGCCTGCCGGACAAGCTCTGCCCCGCCGGCTTCCACTTCGTGCTGCTGACGGCGGTGCTGCAGGCCTTCGTGGGCGAGTTGTTCGAGGGCATGACGGTCCTCGGCTCGTTCTCCTTCCGGGTCACCCGGAACAGCGACCTGTGGGTGGACGAGGAGGAGATCACCGACCTGCGCCAGGCGCTGCAGGGCGAATTGCCGCAGCGCCACCTCGGCGACTCGGTTCGGCTGGAAGTCGCGCGCACCTGCCCGCCCGACGTGGCGTCCTTCCTGCTGCAACAGGTCGGCCTGGACGACGAGGACCTGTACCGCGTCGCGGGCCCCGTGAACCTGGTGCGCCTGATGCAGCTGCCGGACATGGTCGACGCCCCGAAGCACAAGTTCCCGCTGTTCAACACCGGCCTGCCGAAGGCGCTCGAGCAGAGCGATGACCTGTTCAAGGCGATCGCCGCCGGCGACATCCTCCTGCACCACCCGTTCCAGTCCTTCAACCCGGTGATCGAATTGCTGGAGCAGGCCGCATCCGACCCCTCGGTGGTCGCGATCAAGCAGACCGTCTACCGCACCGGCACGGACTCGGTGCTGATGAAGTACCTCATCGATGCGGCCAAGCGCGGCAAGGAAGTCACGGTCGTCGTGGAACTGATGGCGCGCTTCGACGAGGAGGCCAACCTCAACTGGGCGGCCAAGCTGGAGGAGGTCGGCGCGCACGTGGTCTACGGCGTGGTCGGCTTCAAGACCCACGCGAAGATGCTGCTGGTCGTGCGCCGCGAGGGCGGCAAGCTGCGCCGTTACGTGCACCTGTCCACCGGCAACTACCACCCGCGCACCGCGCGGCTGTACACCGACTTCGGCCTGATGACCTGCAACGAGGAAATCGGCTCGGACGTGAACGAGGTGTTCAAGCAGCTCACCGGCCTGGGCAACTCGCGCAAGCTGCACCACCTGTGGGTCGCGCCGTTCACGCTGCACGACCAGATGGTGGCGGCGATACGCCGCGAGGCGCGCCACGCCCGCGAGGGACGCAAGGCGCGCATCATCGCCAAGATGAATGCACTGCTCGAGGACCGGGTCATCGACGCGCTCTACGACGCATCGCGCGACGGGGTGAAGATCGACCTGGTGGTGCGCGGCGTCAGCGCCCTGCGGCCCGGCATCCCGGGCATGTCGGAGAACATCCGGGTGCGCTCGATCATCGGGCGCTTCCTCGAGCACCACCGCATCTTCTACTTCCTCAACGACGGCGAGGAGAACGTGTACCTTTCCAGCGCGGACTGGATGGAACGCAACTTCTTCCGCCGCATCGAACTGGGCTTCCCGGTGCTGGACCCGAAGCTGAAGGCCAGGGTGATACGCGAGGGACTGCGGCCCTACCTGGCCGACAACACCCAGGCCTGGGAACTCGGTTCCGACGGGTCCTACGTCCGGGTGCGCTCGCAGGGCCGCGTGCCGAGGTCCGCGCAACGCGAGCTGCTTGAGCTGCTGAGGGCGAAAACCTGAGAGCAGGCGGCGGGGATCGCCGCCCGCTCAGAACTCCGTATGCAGCCGCACGGTCCACACGCGCACCGGGCCGGCGCGGTCCGCGTTGTAGCCCGGATTGCGGACCTGCTGGTAATCCAGCGTCGCCCAGAAGCGGCTCATCAGCCGGGCACTGTAGTAGGCCTCGGTGATGCGCTCGGTGGCGTAGTTCAGCGCGCCGTCGCCGAGGAAGAAGCCGCGACCGCCGCGGCGCAGGAACTCCCGGTGCGTGGGTGACAGGCCGTTCGCCGCCATCGCGATGCCGAGTTCGTCGCCCTCGCGCGACCAGCGCCGTCCGTCCAGCACCACCCCGCCGCTGACCGACTGGTCGATCTCGGTGAAGGCGAAGGTCTCGCGTTCGCCGTCGCTGCGGCTGGCGCGCAGGAAGGCGCCCACGCCCTCGGCGATGGACTGTTCGACGTTGATGCCCGCGCCGCGCTTGGAGGACGCCGAGCGCGCCATGCTGAGCTCGGGCACCACGCCCGCCGGGGCACGGTCCAGCGCGTCGCGGAAGCTCGCCATGTCGGCCACGTTGCGGAACGCGAGCAGGCGCAGCTTGCCGGGCCGTCCCGCGAGTTCGTATGGCTTCTCGATCTCCAGCGCGTCGCCATGGCTCGCGAACACGCGCGGGTTCATGCGCAGGCCGTTGGACTCGCGCGGCATCAGGAAACGCCCCGCGCGCACCGACCAGCCAGGCGTGATCCATTCCAGCGCCGCGCCCCAGGTGTAGCCGCGCGCATCGGCCGGGAAGTCCCAGGCGCCGTGGGTCATCAGCGACCAGTTCATGAACTGGCGGCGCGGCTCGTGGCTGTAGGCGTTGTCATCGAACAGGTCCAGCGCCGACAGGTTGCCGGCGGTGAACACCAGCCGGTTGCGGTCCACGTGGCCGGCGAGCTGGTTCTGGTCGGACTCCAGGTACTCGGTGCCGCCGCCCAGGCCGACGGTGTGGCGCGCGAACAGCCGTGCGCGGTAGAAGGTCGGGTCGGCGCCCGAGGTGCGCGCCATCTCGCCGTTGGTGAATCCGCCCAGCCCGGTGAGGTTGGACAGGGGCGTGCCCAGCGCGACCTCCGGGTTGAAGTAGAGCTCGCCGCCCTGCCAGGTGCGCATGCCGGCGAACAGCGTGGCGGTGGTGGAGCGGCTCCACTCGCGCTGCGTGGTGAGACTGTTCGCGCCGGTGTAGGGCGCGGCGAACGGCTGCTTGCGCTGGCCGGTCCAGGTCATCTGGCCGTGGGCGCCGACCGCTTCGGTGGGCTGTGCCGCGGCGGCCGGTGCGTCGGCCGCCCGCGCGACATGCGACGCCATCCCGCCGCCCAGCAGGAGCGCCTGCAACACGGCGAAAATGACCCGGAATTGCATTATATGGCTGTTTTAATTGACTATTTTTATACTACAGGATGCGCGCGGCGTCAGCGTGAAGGTTTCATGACGGCGTGCGCCACACACGACTCAGGGCGGGGTGACCCAATTCAGGGGTCCTCAGCGCATGCCGCGCGCCTGCTGCGCGCCCCACAGCCAGGCCGCGCCGCGCACGCCGCCGGAATCGCCATGGCGGTTGCGCATCAGCCGCGTGCGCACCTCGTCGGAGAACACATGCTCGCGCCACAGTTCCGGCACGCGCTCGTAGACGCGATGGATGTTCGACAGGCCGCCGCCCAGCACGATCACGTCCGGGTCGAGCAGGTTGATCACGCCGGCCAGCGCGCGCGCCAGGCGCCGCTCCCAGGCGTCGAGCACCGCCAGCGCGTCCGGGTCGGGCGGTGACATGAGGGCGCACCGGGCCACTTCGGCCGCATCCACCGGCGCGCCCCCGTGCGGTCCACGCCGCCGCGCGTACTGCGCCGCCAGCGCCGGGCCCGACAGCCAGGCCTCGACGCAGCCCACGCGCCCGCAATAGCACGAAGGCGCAGTCTCACCCGCCGCGCCGGAATCGCCAGCCGCGGCAAGCGGGTTGTGTCCCCACTCGCCGGCAATCGAATTGATCCCGTTCACCACCTCGCCGCGCACCACGATGCCGCCGCCGACGCCGGTACCCAGGATCACGCCGAACACCACCTCCGCGCCCATGCCCGCGCCGTCGGTCGCCTCGGACAGCGCGAAGCAGTTCGCATCGTTGGCCAGGCGCACCTCGCGGCCCAGCGCCTCCTCCAGGTCCTGGCGCAGCGGCTGGCCGTTGAGCGCGGTCGAGTTTGCGTTCTTGATGCGCCCGGTCAGCCGCGACAGCGCGCCGGGCATGGCCACGCCCAGCGTGCCGGTGCGGCCGAGTTCGGCCTCCGCGGCCCGCACCAGCGACACCACCGTCCGCACCATGGCAGCGTAGTCGCCCGCCGGCGTGGGCACGCGCCGGCGCAGCACCTGGCTGCCGCGCTCGTCCAGCGCGACGATCTCGGTCTTGGTGCCGCCCAGGTCTATGCCCAGTCGAAGCATCGGATCCCAGTTCCCTGCGTCATTCCCGCCATGCTCAGTGCTGGTGTCCGGTCAGGACGCCCACCCCGACGATCAGCCCGACCCCGACGGCGATCAGCAGCGCCTGGACCAGCGTGGCGCGCAGCTCGGTGCGCTGGTGCAGTCCGGGGATCAGGTCCGCCACCGCCACGTAGATCATGCTCGCCGCGGACAGCGCGAGCAGGGTGTTGATCATGTGTTCCATGGCCTGCAGCGCGAAGTAAGCCAGGACCCCGCCCACCACCATCGACACGCTGGACAGCGCATTCATCAGCAGCGCGCCCATGCGGCTGTAGCCCGAGTGCAGCAGGATCACGAAATCACCGATCTCCTGCGGGATTTCGTGCGCCACCACCGCAAGCGCCGTGACCACGCCCAACTGCGGGCTCTCGAGGAAGGCGGCGGCGATCAGCACGCCGTCGACGAAGTTGTGGAAGCTGTCGCCCACCACGATCAGCAGGCCGCTGCGCCCACCCGCCTCGATCGCCGGCCCGTGGTGGTGCCCGTGCCCGTGGCCGTGCAGGTGCAGCGCGCCGTGGCCGTGGCCCGCGCCCCGGCCATGCGCCTTCTCGCCGGCGTGCCCGTGGGCCGGCGGCTCGGCGTCGCCGCCCCCCGCCTCCGCGAACTCCTCGGCGCCGATGTGGTGGTGGCGCCAGAGCACCAGCTTCTCCAGGATGAAGAACCCGAAGATGCCCGCCAGCACGGTGGCCGCCACCGCGCCGATGTCGCTGGCATTGCTGAAGGCGTGCGGCAGCGTCTCGAGGAAGGCTGCGCCCAGCAGCGCGCCGATCGCCACGCTCACCAGGTGCGGGATCCATGCGGCGCGCGCAGACCACGCAATGCCGGCGGCCATCACCGCGGAGAGCACGCCGCCGGCCACGCAGGCGCCGACGATCCAGTAGAGGGTGTTCATGAAGGTTGGATCCAGATGAGGCTGGCCATGCGGCCGGTTGCGCCGTCACGGCGAAAGGAATAGAAGCGCGCGGCATCGGCGTGCGTGCAGTGCGTGCCGCCGCCGACGCGTGCCACGCCGACCCGCCCGAGGCGCCGGCGCGCGAGCAGCGGCAGGTCCGCGAACCAGTGGCCCGGCCGCGTCGCCTGGAAGGCGTCGGCATCGCCGGCATGGGCGGCGACGAAGGCGTCGCGCACCTCGGCACCGACCTCGTAGGCCGGCGCCGCGATGCCCGGACCGATCCAGGCCATCAGGCGGCGCGGTTCGGCGCCCATCGCGCGCACGGTGTTCTCCAGCACGCCCGCGGCCAGGCCGCGCCAACCGGCATGCGCCAGCGCCACCACCGTGCCGGCCTCGTCGCACAGGAACACCGGCAGGCAGTCGGCGGTCAGCACCGCGCACACCGCGCCGGGCGCGCGCGCGATCGCCGCATCGGCCTCGGGTTCACCGGCCTCGGGCGCATCGACATCGACGACGCGCGTGCCGTGCACCTGCTTCATCCAGGCCGGTTCGGCCGGCAGCAGCGCGCGCAGCACCGCGCGGTTGCGCGCCACCGCCGGCGGTTCGTCACCGCAACGCGAGCCCAGGTTCATCGCGTCATGCGGCGCGCGGCTGCTGCCGCCGGCGCGCGTGGTGACCAGGGTGCGCACGCGCGCCGGCGCGGGCCAGTCGGCGCCCAGCCAGCCGTGCGGCCACGGCGGGGCGACGGGGCCGGTCACGACAGCGATTCCACCAGCGCCCCGAGGTCGGCGGGCACGGGTGACTCGAACTGCAGGGTCCTGCGGCTGGTCGGGTGCACGAAGGCCAGGCGTTGCGCGTGCAGCGCCTGGCGCCCCAGCCGGCACGCCAGTTCCTGCATGTCCGGCGAGCCGGCGGTGCGCCCGCCACCGCGCCCGGTGTAGACCGTGTCGCCCACCAGCGGGTGGCCGATGGACAGCATGTGCACGCGGATCTGGTGCGTGCGACCGGTGGCGAGCGAACACTCCAGCAGGGTCGCGCCCTGGAGCGGCCGCAGCACGCGGTAGCGCGTCAGCGCTTCCCGTCCGCTGCCCAGGCCATCCGGCACCACCGCCATGCGCGTGCGCACGCGCGTGTCGCGGCCGATCGGCGCATCCACTTCCCCGTCCTTCGCAACCGCGCCATGCACCACGGCGAGGTACTCGCGCTTGACGGTGCGCGCCTGCAGCTGGCGCACCAGGTGGGTCTGCGCCTGCGGCGTCTTGGCCACCACCAGCAGGCCGCTGGTGTCCTTGTCGAGGCGGTGCACGATGCCGGCGCGCGCCACGCGGACCAGCGCGGGAAAACGGAACAGCAGCCCGTTGAGCATCGTGCCCTGCCAGTTGCCGCTGCCGGGATGGACCACCAGGCCGGCGGGCTTGTCCAGCACGACCACCGAGTCATCCTCATGCACGATGGACAGGGGGATGTCCTCGGGGCGGAACGCGAGTTCGGCCTCGCCCGGCTGCTCCGCAAGGTCCACGCTTTCGCCGCCCAGCAGGCGGTCGCTGGGCTCGGCGGATGCACCGTCGAGCAGCACGTGGCCGGCCTCCAGCCAGCTCTTGAGCCGGTTGCGGGAATGCTCGGGGAACAGCTTCGCCAGCGACTGGTCCACGCGCAGGCCGGCGTGGTCCCTGGGCACCCGCGCGTGGCGCACAGCCTGGGCGCCGCCCTCGCCGTCCGGGTCCGGGTCGCCATCGGCCTGCGCCTCGAAGTCGGCGTCCGGTCCGGCCACGACCGGCACGGGCGGCAACGGCACGCGCGTGGATTCCGGCGCCGCGACGGCGGCGGCCGGCCCGCGCGCGGCACGCTTGCGGCCACGGGCGCCCCCGGCGCCACCCTCGGGGACACCCTCGCGCGCCGCGCTATAATCCGCTGATCCGTCTGATCTTTTGGCAGCGCACATGGACATGTCCCGTAGTTTACCGGTTCTGCTGGTGCTGATGTCCCTGATCCTCGGAGGATGTGGATGGGGCGGCAAGGCCAACGACCCCACCATCGGCTGGTCGGCGGCGCGGCTTTACAAGGAAGCCAAGGAAGAACTCGACGCGCGCAACTACGAGCAGGCGATCAAGCTCTACGAGTCGCTGGACACGCGCTTTCCGTATGGCCGCTACGCGCAGCAGTCCCAGCTGGAAGTGGCCTATGCCTACTACAAGACCGGCGAGCAGGCCTCCGCGGTGGCCGCGTCCGAGCGTTTCATCAAGCTCTATCCCGGCAACGCGAACATCGACTACGCGCTGTACATCAAGGGCCTGGCCTACTTCAACGAGGACCGCGGCATCATGGCGCGGCTGTCGGACCAGGACCCGTCCGAGCGCGACCCGAAGTCCTCGCGCGATGCGTTCGACACCTTCCGCGAGCTGACCACCAAGTTCCCGGACAGCAAGTACACGCCGGACGCGATCGCGCGCATGAAGTACCTGGTGAACGCGCTGGCGAACCACGAAGTGCACGTCGCGCGCTACTACATGCGCCGCGGCGCCTACGTCGCGGCGATCAACCGCTGCCAGTTCGCGCTGCAGAACTACCCGCAGTCGCCGGCGCTGGAGGAGGCGTTGTTCGTGATGATCAAGGCCTATGACGCGCTCAACATGGCAGACCTGCGCGACAGCACCGACAAGGTGATGCGCACCAACTTCCCGAACAGCGAGTACTTCAAGCGCGGCCTGAACAGGACGGCGCCGTGGTGGAAGTTCTGGGACCCGAACTGGTGATGAGGCCGGGCACCACGCGCCGGGGGCGCGGGACCTGAAAAGGGGGCTTCGGCCCCCTTTTTCATTTCCGGTCGAAGAAGGCCACCACTTCCGCCTCGTTGCGGGTGCGCTTCATCGGCGGCAGGCTGGCCACCAGCTTGCGCCCGTAGGGGCGCGAAGCCAGCCGGTTGTCGCAGATCACCAGCACGCCGCGGTCGCGCTCGTCGCGTATCAGGCGCCCCGCGCCCTGCTTGAGCGTGATGGCCGCCTGCGGCAGCTGGTACTCCATGAACGGGTTGCGGCCCTGCTTCTCCAGCCATTCCAGCCGCGCCTGCATCAGCGGGTCGTCCGGCGGGGCGAACGGCAGCTTGTCGATCACCACCACAGACAGCGCATCGCCGCGCACGTCCACGCCTTCCCAGAAGCTGCTGCTGGCCACCAGCACCGCGTTGCCGAGCTTGCGGAAGCGCTCCAGCAGTTCGCTCCTCGTGCCCTCGCCCTGCAGCAGCACCGGGAAGTCCAACTGCTCGCGGCGCAGAGCCTCCGTTAGGAACTCGTGCGCGGCGCGCATCGCCCGCAGCGTGGTGAACAACAGGAAGGCCCCGCCGCCGCTGGCGCGGATCACCGGCAGCGCCGCCTCGACGACGGCGCGCGTGTGGTCCGGGGTGTTCGGCTCGGGCAGGTCCTGCGGCAGGTAGAGCAGCGCCTGCTTCGGGTAGTCGAACGGACTCTGCCAGAAGCCGGTCTGCGAATCCTCCAGGCCGAGTTCGCGCTGGTAGTGGCCGAAATCCCCGCCCACCGCCAGCGTCGCCGAGGTGAAGATCCAGGCGCGCGGATGGCCGCGCGCATCGCCGTCCACCTGGCGCCGGAACGTTTCCGCCACCGACAGCGGGCTCGCGTGGAGCTGCAGGTGGTTGCCGCCCACCTCGACCCAGCGCACCAGGCCGTCGGCTTCGAGCTGCTCGGCGGCGCTCATCGGGCCGGCCGCCGCGGGGCGCGCGGCGGCGTTCTGCTCGCCCAGCCAGCGCCCGATGCGCGCGTGCAGCTCCAGCGCGCGCGCCCGGCAGCGCGCCAGGCCCTCGCTGCGCTCAGCCACCGGAGCGAAGCCGCGCGCCAGCGCGTTCAGCGCCACGCCCAGCATGGTGATCGCGGGAGCCAGCTCGCGCTCGCGCGCAAGCGCCTGGCCGTGGATGCGCCCGGCCTGCTGGCGTGGCGCCAGGCGCAGGTCGCGCGCGGCCTTCTCCAGTTGCGCGCCCAGTTCCAGCAGCGCCGGCATGTCGCGCGCGCCGGCCAGCGCCTCGGCGCGCGCGTCGCGCGCAAGTTCGATGCACTGCGAGGTGGAACTGGTCTCGCCGAAGAACACCGTGGCGATCTCGGGCAGCTGGTGCGCCTCGTCGAGGATCACCGCGTTGCAGGCCGGCAGCAGCTCGCCCATGCCCTCGTCGCGCAACACCACGTCGGCGAAGAACAGGTGGTGGTTCACCACCACGATGTCGGATTCCAGCGCGGCGCGGCGCGCCTTCATCAGGAAGCAGTCCGACAGGTTCGGGCATTGCTGCCCCAGGCAGTTGTCGCGCGTGGAGGTCGCGTAGCCCCAGGCCGCGGCGTCCTCGGGCACGGCCGCGAGCTCGGCCTTGTCACCGTCCTTCGATATCCGCGCGAAGCGCGCGATGGTCTGCAGGTGGGCCACGTCCTGGCGGCTGGGCAGCATGCCCTCCTTGATGTTGCGCTCCAGGTGGTAGTGGCAGACGTAGTTGGCGCGGCCCTTGAGCAGCGCGATGGTGGCGGGCACGCCCAGCGCGTCGCGCACCGTGGGCAGGTCGCGCCGGAACAGCTGATCCTGCAGGGTCTTGGTGCCGGTGGAGATGATCACCTTGCCGCCGGCGAGCAATGCCGGGACGAGGTAGGCCACGGTCTTGCCGGTGCCGGTGCCGGCCTCGAGGATCAA
>CAIVVS010000177.1 GCA_903909415.1 uncultured Pseudomonadota bacterium
GGCCGCGCCGCTGCCGCCGGTGCGCATCGGCCAGGTCAGCCTGCAGGGCGGGCGGGTCACGTTTTCCGACCAGTTCGTCAAGCCGAACTACAGCGCCAACCTCACCGACCTGGCCGGACGGATCAGCGGCCTGTCGTCGGACCCGGCTTCCAGCGCGCAGGTGGACGTGCGCGGCCGCGTCGACCGTTCCGCGCCGCTGGAGATCGAAGGCAAGGTGAACCCGCTGGCACGCGACCTGTTCCTCGACCTGAAGGCGCGGGTGCGCAACCTGGAGCTCAATCCGTTCAACACCTATGCGGTGAAATACGTCGGCTATACCATCGCGACCGGCCAGCTGTCGCTGGACCTGGCCTACAAGGTCGACAAGCGCAAGCTGGAGGCCTCCAACCGGGTTTTCCTCAACCAGCTCACCTTCGGCGAGCGCGTCGACAGCCCGACGGCGACCAGCCTGCCGGTGATGCTGGCGGTCGCGCTGCTGAAGAACTCGCGCGGCGAGATCAACATCGAACTGCCGATCACCGGGTCGCTCGACGACCCGCAGTTCAGCGTCGGCAGCATCATCCTTCAGGTGATCGGCAACCTGATCGCCAGGGCGGTGACGGCGCCGTTCGCGCTGCTGGGCGCGATCTTCGGCGGCGGCGGTGCCGATGAACTGGCCTTCGTGGAATTCGCGCCCGGCCGCGCCCAGCTGGCCGACGAAGCCCGCAAGCGCCTGGAGTCGGTCGCCAGCGCGCTGACCGACCGCCCGGCGATCCGGCTGGAAGTCGCGGGCCGCGCCGATACCGACATTGACCGGGAGGGCCTCAAGCAGTTCTCCCTGCAGCAGAAGGTGCGCGCGCAGAAGATCGCCGACCAGATCGCGCGCGGCGTGTCCGCCGCATCGGCCAGCCAAGTGCGGGTCGAACCGGTGGAATACCCCGAGTACCTGAAGCGCGCCTATGAAAGGGAGAGCTTCCCCAAGCCGCGCAATGCCGTCGGGCTTGCGCGCAGCCTTCCGGTGGACGAGATGGAAAAGCTGATGCTGACCAACGCGGCAGTGTCCGAGGACAGCCTGCGCGACCTCGCGCAGCGCCGCGCCCGGGCGGTGGAACGCTTCCTGGTGGAGAACGCCAAGGTGGACGAGGGCCGGGTGTTCCTCAAGGCCCCCGAGATAGCCCCGGCGGGAACCGGTGCCGGTGGCGAGGGCGGCAAGTTGCCGCGCGCGCGCGCCGACCTGTCCCTGCGCCAGTGAGGCCCGCTGGCGGGTTGCCGGAGTCCCGCCGCAGAACGGACGCGGGATATCGCGCGAATTCATCCAATTCCGGCCCCGAAACGCGCCGCAACCGGCCATTTCCTGCTACTGTCCGCCGCCTCGGGTGCCGTTGATGGTGGAACTCCGGCCCCGCCGGCCAGTCTTCTGGATGTGCCACCCTGATCCCGAGGCAACCCGGAGCCCTTGAAAACCCGGCCTGCCGACCCGATTTCCGGCCAGTCCGCAGACACGCCGTGCAAGCACAGACCAGACAAGCAGCCCTGAAAAGGTAAGACCATGATCAAGGTAGAAAACCTGTCCCGGACCTTCGGCAGCAAGCGCGCCGTGGACGACATTTCCTTCGAGGTCGCGCGCGGCGAGGTGCTCGGCTTCCTCGGGCCCAACGGGGCCGGCAAGTCCACGACCATGCGCATGATCACCGGCTTCATCTCGCCCAGCGCCGGCAAGGTCTCGGTCTGCGGCTTCGACGTGGTCGACAGCCCGATCGAGGTCAAGCGCCGCATCGGCTACCTGCCCGAGTCCGCGCCGTCCTACAGCGACATGTCGGTGCTGTCCTTCCTCAAGTTCACCGCCGAGGTCCGCGGCCTGCACGGCGAGGAGCAGAAGAAGGCGCTGCGCCGCGTGGTCGGCCTGTGCCACCTGGACGCGGTGCTGGGCCAGACCATCGATACCCTGTCCAAGGGTTTCCGCCACCGCACCTGCCTGGCGCAATCCATCATCCACGACCCGGAAGTGCTGATCCTGGACGAGCCGACCGACGGCCTGGACCCGAACCAGAAGCACGAGGTGCGCACCCTGATCCGCGAGATGGGCAAGACCAAGGCCATCATCTTCTCCACCCACATCCTCGAGGAAGTGGAGGAGACCTGCACCCGCGCCATCATCATCGACCGCGGCCGCCTGGTCGCCAACGGCACGCCGGCCGAGTTGAAGGGCCGCGCGCCCAGCGGCAGGCTGGATGATTTCTTCCGTTCCATCACGCGCTCGGACACGCAGTCCGCGCAGTCCACCGAAGGGGTTTCGGCATGAACGCCTGGGCCGGCATCAAGACCATCGCCAAGCGCGAGCTATCGGCCTACTTCGAGAGCCCGGTGGCCTATGTGTTCCTCGTGATCTTCCTGCTGCTGTCGGGATTCTTCACCTTCACCTTCGGCGGTTTCTTCGAACGCGGCGAAGCCTCGCTCACCGCGTTCTTCAACTGGCTGCCGTGGCTGTTCCTGTTCCTGGTGCCGGCCGTGGGCATGCGGCTGTGGTCCGAGGAGCAGCGCCTGGGCACGCTGGAACTGCTGCTGACCCTGCCGGTGACCCCGTCGCAGGCCATCATCGGCAAGTTCCTCGCTTCCTGGCTGTTCCTCGGCATCGCGCTGCTGCTGACCTTCCCGGTCATCATCACCGTGAACTGGCTGGGCGACCCCGACAACGGCGTGATCGCCGCGGGCTACGTCGGCAGCCTGCTCCTCGCCGGCAGCTACCTCGCGATCACCTCCATGACCTCGGCGCTGACGCGCAACCAGGTGGTGGCCTTCATCCTCTCGGTGGTGCTGTGCCTGCTGCTGATCCTGGTGGGCTTCCAGCCGCTGACCGACCTGATGTCGCGCTGGGCCGGCCCGGCCTTCATCGAGGCGGTGGCCAACTTCTCGGTGGTGACCCACTACGACGGCTTCCAGAAAGGCGTGCTCGACACGCGCGACCTGCTGTATTTCGCCTCGGTGATCGGCTTCTCGCTGTTCACCACCGGCGTGATCATCCGCAGCCGCCGCGCCGACTGACGCATCCAGGACCAGGACCATGAACAAGAACAAGGCTTTCCTCTATTCCACCGGCGGCGTGATCGCGGTCTTCGTGATCCTGGTGGCCGCCAACTTCATCCTCGGCTACCTCAACACGCGGGTGGACCTGACCGACGGCAAGCTGTACACGCTGTCCGACGGCACCAAGAGCGTGCTGGGCAAGCTCGAGGCGCCGGTGAAGATCCGCTACTACTTCTCGCAGGACGAGCAGGCGGTGCCGCTGCCGATCAAGGGCTTCGCGCGGCGCATCGACGACCTGCTGACCGAGTTCCGGCAGCAGGCCGGCGGCAAGGTCGTGATCGAGAAGCTGGACCCGCAGCCGGACTCGGATGCCGAGGACTCGGCCGCGCTCGACGGCATCGAGGCGCAGCAGCTGCCCGGCGGCGAGAAGTTCTACATGGGCATCACGGTCAGCTACGCGGACCAGAAGCTCGCGCTGCCGACGCTGAACCTGGACCGCGAACGCCTGGTCGAGTACGACCTGACCCGCGCCATCGCGCGCGCCACCGCGACCGACAAGCCGGTGGTCGGCATCCTCAGTCCGATGACGGTGTTCGGGGGCCGCGGCATGCCGATGATGGGCATCCCACCGTCCGAGAAATGGGTGTTCATCGGCGAGCTGGAGCGGGACTTCAGCGTCAAGCCGCTGCCGTTCGACAGCAAGGTGATCGACCCGGCGGTGAAGGTGCTGCTGGTGATCAACCCGCGCGGCATCTCCGACGAGACGCAGTACGCGCTGGACCAATTCGTGCTGCGCGGCGGGCGCCTGATCGCTTTCCTCGACGCCAATGCGTACTTCGACCAGCTGCCCGGCCCGATGGGCCAGCAGGGCGGCGGCACGTCCTCCAGCCTGGACAAGCTGCTCAAGGCCTGGGGCCTCGGGTTCGACGCGACCAAGGTGGTGGCGGACATGAAGTTCGTGTCCGGCTCCGGTCAGCGTTCCAGCCCGACGGTGCTGACCCTGCACTCGAACGCGCTGAACGCCGATGACGTCAGCACCAACCAGATCGGCCGCGCCTTCCTGCCGTTTGCCGGCGCCTTCACTGGCACCCCGGTCCCAGGCCTGAACCAGACGGTGCTGATGAAGTCCTCGAACATGGCCTCCTTGGTGGACGCGTTCTCGTCCAGCGAGCAGGGCGAGAAGGCCATGGCCGGGCTCAAGCCCACCGGGACCGAGTACCCGCTGGCCATCAAGCTCACCGGCAAGTTCAAGACCGCGTTCCCGGATGGCGCGCCCAAGCCCGAGGCCAAGCCCGAGCAGGCGGCGGCCAAGGGCGGCAAGGCGCCCGAGAAGGCCGCGGAGGCACCGTTGCCCGCGCAGCTCAAGGAGTCCACCGGCGAAGGCGCGGTGGTGCTGGTCGGCGACAGCGACTTCGTCAACGACGGCGCCGCGGTGCAGATCGGCGAGGTGTTCGGCCAGCGCGTGGTGCTGCCGGTCAACGGCAACCTCGCGTTCGCGCAAGCGCTGGTGGACCAGTTCGCCGGCGACTCCAACCTGGTGAACACGCGTTCGCGCGCCGTGGCCTCGCGCCCGTTCACCGTGATCCGCGAGATGGAGTCCAAGGCCGCCGAGAGCTACCTGGGCAAGATCAAGCAGCTGGAAACCAGCCTGCAGCAGACCCAGGAGAAGCTGCAGGCCCTGCAGAAGACCCGCGGGCCCGGCACCAGCGCGATCCTGTCGGCCGAGCAGCAGACCGAACTCGAGAACTTCAAGAAGCGCGCGGCCGATGCGCGGCGCGAACTGAAGGAAGTCCGCCGAGACCTGCGTTCGGACAGCGAGGCGCTGCAGTTCTGGACCAAGGTGGTGAACATCGCGCTGATCCCGCTGCTCGTGGCGATCGCCGGCATCGCGCTGGCCATCGTGCGCCGCCGCCGCACCGTGTCGATCTGAGGCCGAGCACATGAACCGCAAACAGTTCCTGATCCTGCTGGTCGTGGTGGCGGCGCTGGTCGCCGGCGGCGCGGCCCTGTTCATGGCCGAGAAGGGCGCGTGGAAGCAGGTGGACAACAAGGCCGGCCAGCAGCTGGTGCCGGGCCTGTCCGCCAGCGCCGTGGCCGAGATCCGCATCGTCGAGTCCGAGCGCGCCCTGACCATGAAAAAGGGCGAGGGCGGCTGGGGCCTGGCCGAGCGCGGCGGCTTTCCCGCCAACGTCGAGCGCATCGGCGAGCTGCTGCTGAAGCTGGTCGAGGCCAAGGTGGTGCAGACCGAATCGGTGGCCGAGAGCCAGCGCGGCCGTCTGCTGCTGGCCGAGCCCAAGGCCGGCGCCAAGGATGCCGGCACGCTGCTGGAACTGAAGGACGCGGCCGGCAAGCCGCTGGCGCGCCTGATGCTGGGCAAGCCGGTGCCGCGCACCTCGCAGGTGGACGGCGCCAAGTCCGGCGGCGCGAGCGGCCGCTACGTGCTGTTGGGCGACGAGAAGACCAGCGTCGCGGTGATCGCCGACCCGCTGTCCTCGGCGGAAGCCAAGCCCGAGGCCTGGATTGCCAAGGAACTGGTCAAGGTCGAGCGCGTCAAGGCGCTGGTCGCGACCGGCGCCGACGGGCGCCAGCGCTTCTCGCTGCTGCGCGACGGCAGCGACCTGATGTCCAACTGGAAGTTCGTCGGCGCGTCCGAGAAGCCCGACGGCGGCAAGGTGCAGGACATGGTGAGCTCGATCTACACGCTCAGCCTGCTGGACGTGCTGACCGACGCTGCCAAGTCCGACGGAACCAAGGCCGAGACCGGGCTGGACAAGCCGGTGACCTTCCGCGCCGAGACCTGGGACGGCCTGGTGTACACGCTGAAGATCGGCGCGCCCGCGAGGACCGCGGGCGGCGAGGCGGCCTACCACCTGCAGGTCGCGGTCGGTGGCGAGCTGATCCGCACCCGCATCCCGCCCAAGGACGAGAAGGCCGAGGACAAGCCCAAGAACGACAAGGACTGGGAAGAGCGCATGAAGAAGATGGACGAGCAGATCGCGCGCGAGAAGAAGCTCGCGTCCTCCGTCTTCCTGGTCGGCAAGGGCGTGGTCGAGCCGCTGCTGCGCGAGAAGGCGGCACTGCTGCCGGAGAAGAAGAAGGACGACGGCAAGAAGGGCTGAGGCCGCGGGCAGCGGGGCTGGCAGGACCATGCGCGTCGTCTGGCTGGTCCACAGCGACCTCCCTGCCGCCGACCGACCGCCGTTGCCGGCCAGCCCGGCAAGCCTCGTTGCCAGCCCGATAGCCAGCCAGAGGCTGCGCGTCGGCCATCCAGCGGCTTTCCTCGCTGCCGCCGGCCACCGGACCGCGCTGGGTTACACCGACCAGGCGGATGCCGCGCTGGCGTTCCGGCCGGAACTCGCGATATTCAACAAGGTCTTCGGCGCGGGCGAGCTGTCGGCTGCGGCCGCTGCGCAACGCGCACTGGCCAGGCGCCTCAAGGACGGGGGCGCGCGCATCCTGATGGACCTGTGCGACAACCTGTTCGCCGATGCCCGCGGCGAACTCGCGCGGCCCTTGCTGGCGATCTGCGACGCGGTCACCTGCAATACCGATGCGATGGCCGAGGTGGTGACTCAGGAGACCGGCAGGCAGGCCCTGGTCGTCGGTGATCCGGTCGAGGGGGCGAAGGGCGAGGCGCGTTTCCAATCCACGCGGCCGGGACTGGTGGCCAGGCTGCGCGGTGCGGCGCCGCGGCCGCTGAAGTTGCTGTGGTTCGCAGGCCCCTTGTCCAACTTCCTGTTCCTCGAGGCGCTGCTCCCGGCGTTGGCCGCCAGGGCGCGTACGCTGCCGCTGGCGCTGCATGTGGTGACGCAGCCGTATCCGCAGGCGCTTCAGGCACTGGAGCGCCATGCGGGCGGCGCGCTCGCGTTGCGCTTCAGCCCGTGGACGCCGGCGGTGCTGGAGGCGGCCATGGCGGAATGCGATGCGGTATTGATCCCCTCGCGCACCGACGACCCGCTCAAGTACGTCGTCAGCAACAACCGGCTGGCGCAATCGGTCTGGGCCGGTCGCTTCGTGCTGGCCAACGGCATGCCCAGTTACCTGGAGTTCCATGACTGCGCCTGGCTGGGTGCGGACCTGGTCGAGGGCCTGGACTGGGCGCTGGCCCATCCCCGGGAGGCGTTGGCGCGCATCCGGAAGGGGCAGGACAGGGTCGCGGCGCGCTATTCGCCCGCCGCCATCGGCGCGCGCTGGGAGTCCCTGCTGGCTGGCATGGCCAACTGAGCCGCAGGCATGCGGCACCGGCCGGATTGCCTGATAATTTGGGCCGCACGGCGGAATCCCGCCACTCCGGAACCAGTCACGAGGGGAAGCACATGCAACTCAAGGGCAGCACGTTCATCGTCACCGGCGGCGCGTCCGGCTTGGGCGAGGGCACGGTCAAGATGCTGGCGTCCAACGGCGCCAACGTGGTGATCGCCGACTTGCAGGCGGACAAGGGCCAGGCGCTGGCGGCCTCGCTCGGCGCGCAGGCGCGCTTCATCAAGTGCGATGTCACGCAGGAGGCCGACGGCCAGGCAGTGGTGGACCTCGCGCTCAAGGAGTTCGGCGGCCTGCAGGGGCTGGTGAACTGCGCCGGCATCGCCATCGGCGAGAAGACGGTCGGCAAGAACGGCCCGCATGCGCTGGCCACCTTCACCAAGGTGATCACGATCAACCTGGTCGGCAGCTTCAACATGATCCGGCTCGCTGCGACCGCAATGACCAAGGGCACGCCCAACGCGTCCGGCGAGCGTGGCGTGATCGTCAGCACCGCGTCCGTCGCGGCCTATGACGGCCAGATCGGCCAGGCGGCCTATTCCGCGTCCAAGGGCGGCATCGTCGGCATGACCCTGCCGATCGCGCGTGACCTGGCGCGCGACGGCATCCGCGTCTGCACCATCGCCCCGGGCATCTTCTGGACGCCGTTGCTCGGCGCCATGCCGCAGGAAGTGCAGGACTCCCTCGCCAAGCAGGTGCCGTTTCCCTCGCGCTTCGGGCGCCCCGACGAGTATGCCGCCATGGTCAAGACCATCGCCGAGAACGAGATGCTCAACGGCGAAACCATCCGCCTGGACGGGGCCATCAGGATGGCGCCGAAGTAATACCCAGAAAACACGGACCGGAGTCATACGTATGTGCAACGCCTGCAATCCCAAACTCCTGCAGTTCATGCGTGCCTACCAGGGGCGCCGCGATTTCCTGCGTGGCATGGCGGGCGGCCTGGTCGCAGCCGGCGCGGCCGCGGCTGGCGTGCCGGCGAATGCGGCTGCGCCGGCAGGGCCGGCAGATACCATCTTCCACGCGCGCGTCGTGCACACCATGGGACGCGGCAGGGCGAAGGCAGAGGCCATCGCCGTCCGGTCGGGCAAGTTGCTCGCCGTCGGCTCCAGGAAGGAGGTCGACGGCCTGCGCGGCCCAAGGACGCGCATCGTTGATCTCGGTGGATTGACCGTCCTGCCGGGCTTCGTCGATCCGCACATGCATTCGAATTTCTGCGGCTTGCGCCCGTGGCTGGATGTGGGTCCGTTCACCACCAGGGACATGGACGAGGCGCGGGCCAAGATCTCGCAGGCGGCGGCGCGCACGCCATCCGGAGGATGGGTGCAGGCGAAGATGCTCGATCCGTCGCTGATGGGAGGCCAGCCGTTCAGCCGGGGAGACCTTGACCGGTTGTCGCCGGACGTGCCGGTGTTTGTGCTGGAGTCCAACGGCCACGTCGCCTACGTCAATTCGAAGGCGATCACCCTGGCCGGCATCAGCCGCGACACCGCGGATCCGCCGCAAGGCCGCTTCGGCAGGGATGAACGCGGAGAGCTTTCGGGCAGGATCGAGGAGCCGCCGGCATTCCAGCCATTCGTCACCGTGATGCCGTCCCCGGGGCCGGAGGAGCTCGCCGGTTTCCTGCGGGCCGATCTGGACGACGCGTCGGCCAAGGGGTGTACCGCATTGCATGACTGCGGCATCGGCGGCTTGTTCGCCGAAGGCGACCTTTCACTCATCGACACGGTGATGAAAGGCGACCCGGGCGTGCGTTATGCCGGCATGCTGGTGTCCACGCATTTCCGTAAATGGACGGAAATGGGCCTGCGTCCCGGCCCGCGCGGCGGGCGTTTCACGCTGAACGGCATCAAGGCCTGGTCCGATGGCTCGAACCAGGGCGGCACCGGATACCAGCGCAAGCCGTACCTCGGCTCCGGGAATCGCGGCGCGCTCAACTACACGGTGGCCGAGATCGAGGCGGTGGTGCGCGAGGCGCACGAGGCGGGATGGCAGGTCGGCGTGCATGCGAACGGCGATGCCGCCATCGACGTGACGCTGGACGCCTTCGAGAAGGTGACGGGCGGATCTGGCGGGCGCAGGCGGCGGCACAGGATAGAGCACTGCACCGTGCTGCATGATGACCAGATCGCGCGGATGAAGCGGCTCGGCATTTCGCCCTCGTTCCTGATCGGCCATGTCCATTTCTGGGGGCGGGCATTCCGCGACCGGCTGCTGGGCCCCGAGCGCGCCGATCGCATCGACCCGTGCCGGTCGGCGATACGGGGCGGGCTGCGCATTTCCCTGCACTCGGATTACAACGTCACCCCCATTGACCCGCTGCGCTGCGTGCAGAACGCCGTCCTGCGCGACATGCGCGAGGGCGGCGGCGTGCTCAACCCGGCCGAGCGGATCAGCGCCATGGACGGGTTGCGCGCGGTGACCATCGATGCCGCGTGGCAATGCCACATCGACCACCTCTGCGGCAGCCTCGAAGCCGGCAAGGCAGCCGACCTGGTCGTGCTCGAAAAGGACCCGACAGAAGTGGCCGTCGACGCGATCCAGTCGATCAAGGTGCACTCCACCTGGCTGGATGGAGAGAGGCGGTTCGCTGCCTGAGGGCGGCGGACGCTCACCCGTATCGGATATAATGCGCGTTGCGGAGAGGTGGCCGAGCGGTTGAAGGCGCACGCCTGGAAAGCGTGTATACGTTAATAGCGTATCGCGGGTTCGAATCCCGCTCTCTCCGCCATGAATAATGGATAAGCCGCTGATTTTCAGCGGCTTTTTCTATTTAACTTGGCTGCTACCCACAATGTGGGCGTGGGTTTGCCCTATAAAGTCGGTTGCTGCGTCCGTAATTCCCGCATTTTAGAGGGACTGGCTGGGGGGCTTTCGTGCCGCTTGCTGATCCTGAAGGGCTGCTAATTCTCGCCGTCGCGGCAGGCCTTGCGGTTGGGCTTCCTGTCGCCGGCCGCTATCTGGGCTGCTGCCGGTTCAGTGGACACCAACCTAAGCTTCCTGAGCCAGTTCAAACTCGACCGGGCTGACGTACCCGAGCGTCGAATGCCGACGCGCCGGATTGTAAAACCGCTCGATGTAGTCGAACACATCTGACCTGGCCTGCTCTCGCGAGCGGTACACCTCGCAGGCCGTTCTTTCGGTCTTCAGACTGCTAAAGAAGCTCTCCATTGCCGAGTTGTCCCAGACCTCGCCAGCCCGGCTCATGCTGCATACGAGGCCTTGCTCGGCCAGCAGCCGCTGGAAGTGTTCGCTTGTGTACTGACTGCCTTGATCGGAGTGGTGCAGCAACTCTTGCGGTCGGCCCCGACGCCATACGGTCATCATCAGTGCGTCAGCCAACAACTGCGAAGTCATGCTGACCTGCATTGACCAGCCCACGATGCGCCGAGAGTACAGGTCCATCACGGCCGCCACGTACAGCCAGCCCTCGGTCGTCCATATATAGGTGAAGTCGGCAACCCATTTCTGGTTCGGTGCCGCCGCCTCGAATTGACGGTCGAGCACGTTGTCGGCAATGGCGCTTCGCTCACCCATGTCCTGCGGCAGCCCCCGCCTTCTGGGACGTGCTCGCAACGCGTGCGCC
>CAIVVS010000178.1 GCA_903909415.1 uncultured Pseudomonadota bacterium
CACCGGCGGCACCACCGGCGAGCCCAAGGCGGTGATGGTGCCGCACCGCGCCTTCGCCTCGGCGGCGCTGGCGATCGTCGCCGGCCAGCCGGTGTACCCGACCGACATCTTCCTCAACCTGCGGCCGCTGTGGCCGATCGCGGGCGTGGTGGTGACCGCGCACCTCGCCGGCGGCGCCGCCATCGTGCTGGGCGGGCGCTACGAGCCGCGCAAGTTCCTGCAGCTGTGCGAGCAGTACCGCGCGACGGTGAGCTCGCTGGTGCCGACCACGCTGTTGCGCCTGCTCGACCAGGAAGACCCGCGCGCCTTCGACCTGTCGGCCCTGCGCGCGATCAACATGGGCGGCTCGGCCACGCCGCTGGACGTGTTCGAGCGCGCCATCGCCGCCTTCGGCCCGAAGATCGGCGTGCTCTACGGACTGACCGAGGGTCCGTGGACCAACTACCTGCGCCCCGAATGGGTGGCCGAGGCCGCGACACCAGAGCTGCGCGCGCGCCGCATCCGCTCGGCCGGCGTGCCGCTGCCGGGCAATGCCATCACCATCCGCGCACCCGACGGCAGCGAGCTGCCCGCGGGCGAGATCGGCGAGATCACCATCCGCGGCGGCCACGTGATGCTGGGCTACTGGCACAAGCCCGAGCTCAGCGCGCAGGCCCTGCGCGACGGCTGGCTGCATTCCGGCGACCTCGGCTTCGTCGATGCCGACGGCTGGCTGAACGTGACCGGGCGGCTGAAGGAAGTGATACGCAGCGGCGCGAAGTCGGTGCTGCCCGGCGAAGTCGAGGACGCGCTGCGCAGCCATCCTGCGGTGGAAGAGTGCGCCGTGGTCGGCATGCCCGACCGCGAGTGGGGCGAAGTCGTGACGGCTGCCGTGGTACTGCGCGCCGGCGCGGTGCCGGCCGACGAGCACGCCCTCACCGACCAGTTGATCGAGCACTGCGCCAGCCGCCTGTCCGCGTTCAAGAAGCCGCGCCGCGTCGCCTACTTCGACGAGCTGCCCAAGTCACACTACGGCAAGGTGCTGCGCGCCCAGGTGCGCGCCGCCATCCTGTCGAGGTCTTCCCATCCCACGCAACCCACCCAAGAGGCCGAGAATGGCACAAAAATCGCTTAAGTGGCTGTTTTTATTAATGTTTTCATCCTCCCTCGGGGCGGCGCACGCGCAGGGCTACCCGAACCGTCCGATCCGCATGGTGATCCCGCAGCCGGCGGGCGGCGCGGTGGACGCCGTCGGGCGCATCGTCGCGCAACGCCTGTCGGACGAACTCAAGCAACCGGTGGTGGTGGAGAACCGCCCCGGCGCCTCCAGCACCATCGGCTCGGAGTACACCGCCAAGCAGCCGGCCGACGGCTACACCATCCACGTCAACGCCTCGATCCACACCATCAACCCCTTCGTGCTGAAGGAGCCGCTCCGCTTCGACCCGGTGAAGGACTTCACCGCGATCTCGCTGATCGCCGTCGGCCCGGTGGTGATGCTGGTGAACCCGGCGGTGGGCGCGGCCAACGTGCAGGAGTTCATCGCCAAGGCGCGCGCCACGCCGGACAAGATGCACTTCGCCACCAGCGGCTTCGGCTCGGCGGGC
>CAIVVS010000179.1 GCA_903909415.1 uncultured Pseudomonadota bacterium
CGCGGCGAACCCCTCGGTGTAGCGCATCTCGGGCGAGCGCGGATAGGCAAGCTCGACATCGATGCGCTCGATGATCCGCCCGGGGCGCTTGCTGAACACCAGCACGCGGTCGGACAGGTACACCGCTTCCGCGATGCTGTGAGTGACGAACACGACCGTCGCGCGGGTGCGCGCGCGGATGTCGAGCAACAGATCGTGCATTTCCATGCGCGTCAATTCGTCGAGCGCACCGAAGGGCTCATCCATCAGCAGCAGGGACGGCTGGTGTACCAGGGCGCGGCACAGCGCGACGCGCTGCTGCATGCCGCCGGACAGCTGGTGCGGGCGCGACTTGCCGAAGCCGCCCAGGCCGACCATCTCGAGCAGCTCCTGCGCTCGCGCCACCGCCTTCGCGTCACGCCGGCGCAGCACGTCCATGGGGAACAGCACGTTGTCCAGCACGGTGCGCCAGGGCATCAGGTTGGGCTGCTGGAACACGAAGCCGAACTCGGTGTGCGGCTCGGTGACTTCCTCGCCGCGGATGCGCACCGAGCCGGCGGTCTTCGGGATCAGTCCCGCGATGATGCGCAGCAGCGTGGTCTTGCCGCAGCCCGAGGGGCCGAGCAGGCTGACCAGCTCGCCCTCGGTGAAGCTGAACGAGGCGCTGTCGATCGCGACCAGCGGCTCGGTCGCGCGCGAGCCGAGCTCGTCCACGCCGAAGACCTTGCGCACATCCTGCAGGACGCCGAACGTCATGGGGGAACCCGCGCGCTCAGCGGCGCTTCTTGGCGGCGACCTTCTTCGCCGCCTTCCCGACGACCTTCTTGGCGGCCTTCTTCTTCGCGGGCTTGCGCTTCGCCCCGGCGATGCTGCCCACCGTGTCCTTGCTGTGGTACGAGGGCAGCTTGAAGTAATGCGGGCCGTCGTACATCTCGATCAGCAGCGAATCCTTCTTCGCGATGGTCGGGCCGTGCGGGTGGCCCTTGGGGTTCATGTAGAAGTCACCGGCCTTGAGTGTCAGGTTGGTGGACGTGTACACGTACTCGCCCTTGAGGCAGAACATGAACTGGTTGGACGCGTGGCGGTGGCGCGTGGGCACGCCCACGCCCTTGGGCACCTCGAACAGCGAGATGCTGGCGTGTGTCTTCGGGTGCTCCCACAGCTTGTAGATGCGGAATCCCGCCGGGATGTTGCGCCAGCCCTTGGGATCCAGCCTGGCCGTGTCGATCAGGACTTCGCGGGTGCGCTTTTTCGCGGCGCGCTTCGGCGCGGACTTGGTGACGGACTTGCGCTTCGTTGCCATGCGTTGCTCTCCTGTGCGGCCATGCCGCTGCTATGCTCGCGGCATGGTACGTGAAGCCCCTTTTCCGTACAAGGTCGCGTACCCGCTGCAGTCCCACCCCATGGAGATGCAATGAGCCAGGATGCCGGTTCGCGCCCCGAGGCGCTGGTGCTGTTCTCGCTGATCGAGCGCTGGCACGGCATCATCGAGCGCGACTTCACGGTGCGCTACGCGGCCGGCGCGCCCGATCGTGAGGCGTTCCTGAGCGAGCACGGTCCGAACGTGCGCGCTGCCGTCACCAACGGCAGCACCGGCATCAGCGCCGAGCTGATCGCGCGCCTGCCCAGGCTGGAAATCATCGGCTGCTTCTCCGCCGGCTACGAGAACGTGGACCTGGCCGCGGCGCGCGCGCGGCATCAAGGTGTCCTACGGGCCGGGTGCGAACTCCGACTCGGTGGCCGACTGCGCGATCGGCCTGATGCTCGCGGCCAGCCGAGACATGGTCCGGCGCGACCGGCTGGTGCGCGCCGGGCGCTGGGCCGACATACGCGCCCTCACCGGCAGCATCACCGGGCGCAGGCTGGGCATCATCGGCTACGGCGCCGCGGCCAAGGCGATCGCAAGGCGCGCCGAGGCCTTCTCCATGGACATCGCCTACACCAAGCCCGTGCCCGATCCGGCCAGCCCGCATCGTTACGTGGCGGGCGTGAAGGAACTCGCCGCGCAGTCGGACTTCCTGGTGGTGGCCGCCCCGGGTGGCAAGGCCACTCACCATATGGTCGGCAGGGACGTGCTGGAGGCGCTCGGCCCCAAGGGCTGGCTGGTGAACATCGCGCGCGGCAGCCTGGTCGACACCGCCGCACTGCTGGACGCGCTGCGCGCCGGGACCATCGCCGGCGCGGCGCTGGACGTCTACGAGAACGAACCCGGCGTGCCGCCGGAACTGTTCGCGCTGGAGAACACGGTGCTGCTGCCGCACATCGCCGGCTTCACCACCGATGCCTTCGAGTCCGGGGTGAAGCTGCTGGTCGCGAACCTGAAGGCGCACTTCGCGGGGCAGCCCTTGGTGACGCCGCTGGCGTAGCGCGGGCCATCAAAGACAAAGACGCTGGATTCCCGCTTTCGCGGGAATGACGGTGCGGGTGGCGGGCGTCGTGCCGGGTCGCTGGGTTCCGCTTTCGCGGGAGTGACGTTTCCTCAAGGCACCGTCATTCCGGACGCGCGCAGCACGAGCCGGAATCCAGTGTCCTGGTACTTACTATTGCGCGAACGTCACTGGATTCCCGCTTTCGCGGGAATGACGGTACGAGTAGCGAGCGTCGTGCCGGGGCGCTGGATTCGACCTTCGCGGGAATGACGGTGCGGGTGGCGGGCGTCGTGACAGGTCGCAGGATTCCGCTTTCGCGGGAGTGACGTTTCCTCAAGGCACCGTCATTCCGGACGCGCGCAGCGCGAGCCGGAATCCAGTGTCGTTTGGCCTGCCGTCGCGGAAGCGCTCAGATCTTCAGCAGCTTGCGCGCGTTGGTCTCGATGATGGCGTGCTTCTGCGCGTCGTCGATGTACGGGCACTCGGTAACCACCTTGACCGGCTGCTCGTAGGCGATCGGGAAGCAGTAGTCGCTGCCCATCAGGATGCGGTCGGTGCCGACGATGCGGGCGATGAAATCGATGGTGTAGTCCGAGTAGCCCACGGTGTCGTACCAGAAGCGGCGCAGGTACTCGGCCGGGCCCTGCTTGATGGTCTTCAGGTCGGCGCGGACCACGTAGCCGCGCTGCAGGCGCCATACCAGCCAGGGGAAGCTGCCGCCGGCGTGCGGCAGCACGATGTCCAGCTTGGGGAAGCGGTCCAGCACGCCGCCGAAGATGAAGTGCGCGGCGGCGATCGCGGATTCCGTCGGGTTGCCGATCAGGTTGGTCAGGTAGAAGGGCGTCAGGCGCTCGGCGGCCAGCACCTCGACCGGGTGCAGGAACAGCGGCAGGCCGCTGGCCTCGATGGCCTCGTACACCGGGAACAGCGAGGGGTGCGAAACTTCCTTCTCGTTCACGTGGGTGGACATGTAGAAGCCGCGGATGCCGGGCAGCTTGGCCGCGCGCATCACTTCCTTCACCGCGAGCTCGGGCTCGTGCATCGGCAGCATGGCCAGGCCGTACAGGCGCGTCGGGTGCTTCTGGTGCGCGGTGGCCAGGTCGTCGTTGTAGGTCTCGGTGAGCTGCTGCGCCAGCGCGGGCTTGGCCCAGTACACCATCGGCTGGGACATGGACAGCGCGTGCGCGGTCACGCCCTGCTTGTCCATGCGCTCCAGGCGCTGGTCCAGGTCGATGAAGTGCGGGACCATCTGCGTGTGCAGCGCGCCCATGTTGAACTGCACGCCCTTGCCCTCGACGTTCTTGACCTCGATCCCGTAGGCCGGGGCGTTGGCCACCATCAGCTTGAGGAAGTTGTCCGAGTAGTAGTGCGCGTGGATGTCGATCGGCGCGTGGGGATGCTCGTGTGCGTGGTCGTGGCTCATGGTCTGCCTTGCCTGGTGGTGGGCCCGGGGTGCGCCCCGGGGCCCGCTCGAAAATGGAAAGGGCCGGGCGTTGCGCGCCCGGCCCTCCGGATTGGGTGCGCGCCGGATTTTAACCCGCCGCGCGCTCCTGTCTCAGCCTGCCCGCCGGTTCACGGGCGGATGGGTTCCTTGGGCAGGTAGCCGTCGCGGTAGATGTCGTCCACCGTGAACTTGCGGCCGGGCACCTCGATGTTGTTGTTGATGAAGTCCACCGTGCGCTGCATCTTGGGCTTGTTCATCCAGCCGTAGCCGTTCTTCTCGGTGTCGGGCACGACCGCCAGGCGCCGCACGATGGCGATCTCCTCGGCGATGATGTCCTCCTGCAGGCCCTTGACCATGTTCGCCTGCAGCTTGGCCGAGGGCACCGGGTTGGACATGGTGTCCTTCCAGGCGCGCAGCGACGCGCGCACGAACTTGCGCATGGTCTCCGGGTTCTTCTGCAGCCAGGCGTCGGTCGCGCCGATCGAGTTGGCGTAAATGTCCAGGCCGTGGTCACCCAGCAGCAGGCACTTCACTTCCTTGCCCGGGGCGGCGCGCTTGATGGACGGCTCGCTCATCAGGAACAGGTCCACCGCCGGCAGCTTGCCCGAGACCAGCATGGACACGCGCGCCGAGGGGTCGACGTTGGTGATCTTGAGCGTGGCCGGGTCCAGGCCGTTCATCTTCATGAAGGCCTGGTGGATGCGCCAGACGAAGGACCCGGTGCTGGAGGCCATCTCCAGGCCGACCATGTCCTTGGGGGTGTTCACGTTGCCGCCGGGATTCAGGCTGAACACGCAGTACGGGGCCTTCTGGTAGTTGACGGCGACGATCTTGATCGAGGACGTCGCGCCGGTTGCCACCAGGCTGGGAATGTCGATGAAACCGATGTCGGCGATGCCGGACTCGACCGCCTTGATCGCGTCGGCCGTGCCCTTGGAGGGCATGACGGTCACGTTCAGGCCCTCGTCCTTGTAGTAACCCTTGGCCACGCCCACGTACCAGGGCGCGTGGCGGCCCAGGGCGATGAAGTCGAGCGTGAACTTGACGTCCACGGGCGCCTGCGCCAGCGCGGGCGCGGCGGGGAACAGCGTGGACAGCGCGAGGGCGCCGGCGGCGATCGCGGCGCGCAGCGGTTTGCGCATGGGGGTGGGGGTGGTCATGGTCCTGGCTCCTGGATGCGTTGCATTGGACGAGATGGACGACGGGGACGACACGGACGACGGATTCGGCAAACCGCAGGGGCGCTGCGTGCAAGCGCTCCATATAATGGATTAGGCTTGCGTCGAACGCAATCCACACGAAGCAAGCACCGCGCCACCCGCGGTACACGAACCACGGACCACGGAACCGACCATGCCCTCCCCAGCATCCGCCCTGCCCGTCGCCATCGTCGGCGGCGGCCCGATCGGCCTGACCGCCGCCCTCGGCCTCGCGCACCACGGCATCCCCTTCGTGCTGTTCGAGGACGACGACCGGGTGTCGCTGGACACCAAGGCCGGCACCACGCTGTCGCGCACGCTGGAGGTCTGGCGCCGCTACGGCGTGGTGGACGGCATCCTGCGCTCGGCGCTGCGCGTGGACGAGATCGGCGACATCGACCGCGCCACGGGGCTGGCGCGCCAGCCGGTGCGCCTGTCGCAGCTCGGGCGCGAGACGCGCTACCCGTTCGCGATCAACCTGCCGCAGTCGGACATGGAGCCGGTGCTGATGGATGCGGTGCGCGCCTGCCAGGGCGGCACGGTCCACATGGAACACAGGCTGGTGCGCTACGAGCAGCGCGCCGACCGCGTGCTGCTGCACCTGGAGACGCCCGCCGGCCCGAAGGTGGTGGAAGCCTCCTACCTGCTGGCCTGCGACGGCGGGCGCAGCACCATCCGCGAGCAGATGGGCGTGAAGGTCGAGGGCGAGTCGCTGCCGGAGAAGTACGCGCTGATCGACCTGAAGGTCGACCTGGACGTGGGCAACCCGCGCGACTACCCCTACCTCGCGTACTTCTCGGATGCGCGCGAGTGGATGATCCTGGTGCGCCACCCGCACTGCTGGCGCTTCCTGTTCCCGCTGCAGCCCGACGTCGAGGAGCCGAGCGCCGAGGACCTGCGCGACAAGGTGCTGGCCTTCATCGGCGCGGTGGACAAGGTGGAGATCGTCGGCAAGGTGGTGTACCGCGTGCACCACCGCGTGGCCAGCCAGTGGCGCGACAAGCGCGTGTTCCTGATGGGCGACTCGGCGCACCTGATCACGCCGATGTGGGCGCTGGGCCTGAACACCGGCGCGCTGGACGCGTCCAACCTGCCGTGGCGGCTCGCATGGTTCCTGCGCGGCTGGGCCGACGAGTCGGTGCTGGACGCCTACGAGGCGGAACAACGCCCGGTGGCGCTGAACGGATCGAAGGAACTGGCCGAGGCCGCGCGCCGCTATGTCGCCAAGCAGGGCGGCAAGGTGTCGGCCATGGACGGCAGCCCCTGGGCGAACGCGCTGACGCGCTCGCTGCTGGGCGTGAAGCTGGACGTGGACGGCAGCGGCGACTGGTCGATGGTGAAGCTGGAGACCGAACCGATGCTGCGCGCCGGCGACCGCCTGCCCGACTGGGTGGTGCACACCGCCGCCGGCACCGAGTCGCGCCTGCACGACCTGCTGGACGACCGCTTCGTCGCGCTCTACTTCACCGACCTGCGCCGCCGCCCCGCGATCCCGCAGAACGACTCCCCGGCGCTGGCGCACTACGCGGTGTCGCGCTGGGACGCGCCGCTGGATTCCGGACTGCGCGACCGTTCGCTGCTGGACCTGGGCGACGCCTTGTTCGAGCGCAGCGGCCTGCCGCCGGACACGGTGGTGCTGGTGCGCCCGGACGAGCACATCGCAGCCATGGCACCGTATTCGCCCGGCATTGCCGAGCGGCTGTATCGGCAGGTGACCGGGCGCGATGCGCCGAAAATGCCTGAAAACAACATAACTGACTGATATTAAAAGGATTTTCATGCCACTCTCGGTGGACTGGCGATTCGATGGCGCGGTGGTGCTGGTCACCGGCGGCGGCTCGGGCATAGGCGCGGCGAGCGCGCGCGCCTGCGCGGCAGCCGGTGCCAGGGTCATCGCCGCCGACCACGACCCGAAACGCGTCGCATCGATGCAGGGCATCGCCAACCTCGAGGCGGTGCAACTGGACGTGGCCGACGCCGGCGCGGTGCGCGCGCTGGTGGCCGGCATCCTCGCGCGCCACGGCCGCGTCGACGCCGCGGTGATGGCCGCGGCGATCCAGATGCGCACCATGACCGAAGCGATCAGCGACGCCGAGTGGCGCCGCCACCAGGCGGTGAACATCGACGGCGTGTTCCATTGCGTGCGCGAACTCATCCCGGTGATGCAGCGCCAGCGTTCGGGCAGCCTGCTGGCCTTCACCTCCGGGCTGGTCGGCATCGGCCAGGCGGGCGCCTCGGCCTACGCGGCGAGCAAGGGCGCGATCACCGGCTTCATGAAATGCGTGGCGCAGGAACTGCGGCCGTGCGGCGCGCGCGCCAACGTGCTCTCGCCCGGGCTGATGGCCACGCCGATCTGGCTGGACGTCGCCGACCAGGCCGAGCGCGACGCCTACGCGAACTCGGTGGGCGTGTCCCCGCCCGAGGACGTCGTGCCCACGGTGCTGCACCTGATCTCGGATGCATCGGCCAGCCTGACCGGCGCGGTGATCGAACGTCGTCTCGTCCCCGGAGGAAAATGATGGCAATGCAAGCGCACGGCAAACGACTGGCCGCACCGATCTGCGCGGCGCTCACGATGCTCGCCTGCGGCGCGGCGCTGGCGCAGGCCTGGCCCGCGCGCCCGGTGCGCCTGATCATCGGCAATCCGCCCGGCGGCAGCTCCGACCTGATGGCGCGCGCGCTGGGTGACGAACTGGGCAAGGTGCTGGGGCAGCCCTTCGTGGCCGAGAACGTGTCCGGCGCCAGCGGCAACGTCGGCGCCGAGCGCATGCTGCAGGCCCCGGCCGACGGCTATGCCGCCGCGGTCGTGCCCTTCACCGTGTTCACCATCAACGCGGAGTTCTACAAGCCGGTGCGCTTCGAGCCGCGCACCGCGCTCGCGCCGGTCACCCTGGTGGGCGTGGCGCCGCTGGTGCTGGCGGTCAACCCGGCGGTGCCGGCGACCACGCTCGCGCAGCTCATCGACTGGATGCGCTCGAAGAACGGCGACGTGAGCTATGCCTCGCAGGGGCCGACCTCCTCGGGCATGCTGGCGATG
Organism: uncultured Pseudomonadota bacterium; assembly: GCA_903909415.1. The sequence continues at coordinate 8,029 of CAIVVS010000179.1, forward strand.
GAACTGCTGAAGATGACCGCCCGCGTGCAGGCCACCCACGTGCCCTACAAGGGCAGCGGCCCGGCGGTCGCGGACGTGGTCGCGGGCCACGTGCCCATGTTGTTCGACAACACCACCTCCGCGCTGCCGCAGGTGCGCCGCGGCTCGCTGCGCGCGATCGCGGTGGCCGAGAAGAAGCGCATCGCGAGCGCGCCGGAGATCCCCACCATGGACGAGGCCGGCATGCCCGGCTTCGAGGCCACGCCGTGGTTCGGCATGACCATGCGCGCCGGCACGCCGCGCGAGGTGGTCGAGCGCATCTCGGCGGAGTCGGTGCGCATCCTCGCGCAGCCGGCCTTGCGCGCGCGCTTCGACCCGCTGGGCGTGGAGCTGCGCGGCATGGCGCCCGACGAGTTCCAGCGCTACATCGACACCGAGGCCGAGAAGTGGTCGCGCCTGGTGCGCACCGCCGGCATCAAGGCGAACTGAACGACCCCAGCGTGACCACCGCGCCACCACCGCGCGAAACCAACCACCGAACCAGGACACAGGAGCAGGACCATGAACGACCCAAAAGTGCAGGGGCTGAACGGCTTCGGGCTGGAAGTGCCGGATCTGGACGTCGCGCAGTCCTTCTATGCCACCTTCGGCCTCGCGCCCGAGCGCAGCGGCGAGGTGCTCAGGCTGCGCAGCCCGGGACGCGCGAATGACGAGGCGGTGATCGTCAAGGGCCGCGACAAGCGCCTGCACCACGTGTCCTTCGCCATCACCCCCGGCAGCGAACAGGCCTTCGCCGACAAGCTCAAGGCCATGGGCGTGCAGGTGCACGAGAAGGCTCCTGCGGGCGGCGAACGCGCCGGCCTGTGGCTGCAGGACCCGTGGGGCGCGTGGATCAACCTGTCCCCTGTGGCGCCGCAGGCGGTGCCGCTGCAGCCGGTGCCCGAGTACAACCTCGGCGGGCGCGGCCCTCGCGTGGACCAGCACCTGTGGCACGGCCTGAACCGCGATCCCAAGCCGCTGCGCCTGGGCCACATGCTGATGTTCACGCCGGACTTCGCCAAGGCCGAGGCCTGGTACACCGAGGCGCTGGGCCTGCGCACCACCGACCGCGCCGCCGGCAAGGTGGCCTTCATGGCCGCCGGCACCGGCACCATCGACCACCATTGCTTCGGGCTGATCCCCGGCACGCACCGCGGCTTCCAGCACGCGAGCTTCCAGATGTCCACGCTGGACGACATCGGCTTCGGCGCCTGGCGCATGGTCAAGGCGGGCTACAAGGAAACCTTCGGCCTCGGGCGCCACGCCCTCGCCTCCAACCTGTTCCACTACATCCGCGATCCCTGGGGCAGCTGGGTGGAGTACTACGCCGACATGGACAAGGTCACCGACCAGTGGGAAACGCGCGAGTGGAACGAGCTGCCCTACATCTGGGGACCGGAATGGTCGCCGGAGTTCTGGGGCAAGCGCATGAACGGCAATTTCGAGCCGGCGTGATCGCCCGGCCCCGGCCCGCGCGCGGGCCGGAACGCGAGCAGCCCATGACCGCGACATGACCGGGGAAGCGAGCCGCACGCACTGGGTGCCTACGCGGCGCGACCTGCGCCTGGGCTCGGGCCTGGTGCTGCTGGCCTACATCGCGGCGCACCTGGCCAACCACGCGCTCGGACTGGTGTCGCTGGACGCCGCGGAACGCGGCCTCGGCATCGCGGTGCGCATCTGGCACAGCCTGCCCGGCACCGTGCTGCTCTATGGCGCGGCCGGCATCCACCTGCTGCTCGCGCTGCATGCGATCTACCAGCGGCGCAGCCTGCGCCTGCCGCCGGCCGAGGTGGTGCGCATCCTGCTCGGCCTGGGCATGCCCATCCTGGTGATAGGCCACATCGCCGCCACCCGGCTCGCCCTCGAACTGCATGCGCTGCCCCCCGAGTACGCGCGCATCGTCTGGTCGCTGCGGTCCTCGGACAGCGAAGGCCGCCAGCTCGCGCTGCTCGCGCCCGGCTGGCTGCACGGCTGCATGGGCCTGCACTTCGCGTTCTCGCACCGCCCCGCCTACCGCCGCATGCTGCCGCTGCTGTTCGGCGTCGCGCTGCTGATGCCGGTGCTGTCCGCGCTGGGCTTCATCGCCATGGGGCGCGAACTCGGCGTGATGGCAGCCGACCCGGCATGGCGCGCGTTGAACCCCGAGTCGCCGGACACCGCGCAACGCGTGGCCATCGGCCGGCTGCGCGACAGCCTGCTCACCACCTACTTCGTGCTGGTGGGCGTGGCCTTCGGCGCGCGCTGGCTGCGCGGCGCGATCGAGCACCAGCGCGGCAGCACGCTGCGCATCCGCTACCCCGGGCGCACGGTGCGCGTGCCGCGCGGCTGGAGCGTGCTGGAGGCGAGCCGCGGCCACGCGATCGCGCACGCCTCGCAATGCGGCGGCCGCGCGCGCTGCTCCACCTGCCGGGTGCGCGTGACCGAGGGACTGGAACACTGCGCAGCGCCGGGCGAGGACGAAGCGCGCACGCTCGCGCGCATCCATGCCGCGCCGGACGTGCGCCTTGCCTGCCAGCTGCGGCCCGAAGGCGACGTCGCGGTGCTGCCGCTGCTGGCGCCCACTGCCGCGCCCGCGCGCGAGGAGCAGGCGCCGGAGGAGCGGGAACTCGCGCTGCTGATGGTGGAGGTTCCGTCGCTCGCCGGCTTCGCGCGCGGGCATTCGTCGTATGACACGCTCTACCTGCAGCGGCGCGTGACCGAACTGGTGGGCGCTTGCGTCCGCGGCAACGGCGGTGAATCGCATGAACTGCCCGGTGGCGGGGTGCTCGCGCTGTTCGCAGCGGCGACACCTGCCGGCGCGTGCAAGGCTGCGCTCGCGGCGGCACACGACATCACCGCCGCGTTGAACGACGCGTCAACAGGCACCGGCGGCGCAGCGTTGCCCGCGGAACTGGACGCGTGCATCAGCATCCATGCCGGACCGATCGCAGGATGGCGGGCCGGTTCAAACGTCCTGCCCGCGGGTGCGGCATTGCATGACCTGATGGCGCTGCATGCGCTGGCGAAGCGGGAGGAAGCGCCGCTTGCGGTTTCCGGGCGGTTGGCGGAACTGGCGACCATGGATACGTCGGCGTGGAGAAAGGCAGGCGCAGCCGGACTGGCTGCGTGGATCGCAGGTCCGGCACCCGGAGCTTAGGTCCACCGAATCGGCACCTGTTCGCAGACACTGCTTGGGCGCGCCTTGGCTGCTGCACGAGCTTGAACCCGAAGCGGCATCCGATCGCACTGCACGGCGCTTCAGCGACGACAGGGAAGGCGGATGCTTGCGGGCCGACTCAGGGCACGAAACCGGACTCGCCCTGGTTCCAGACTGGTCCGCCACCGCCTCCCCGGTCAGAGCGGCACGCGATCGGGCGGAAGACCTTTCCTCCGCCACCACTTGCTCCCCGGACAGCGGGTCCTACGCGGCGGTGAAAGTCACTGGATTCCCGCTTTCGCGGGAATGACGGTGCAGGTACCTGGTGCCGTACCCATCAGCCAGTTTCCGCTAGCGCGGCCGCTTCTCCAGCCTGCGCGCGATCGCGGCCAGGTCGTTGTCCATGCGCAACACCAGCGGCTGGGTCGCCGCCTGCTGCCGGCCCGCCGTGGCGGCCACCTGCTGCGGCCCGGGGGCGGGACGCATGATGGCCATCGTGCCCGCGCCCACGAGGAAGGCCGCCAGGGCCAGCCAGCCGGTGCGGCCCCACGGCCGGCGACCCTTGTCCAGTTCACGCCTTGCCTGCGCGTGGCCGGCGCGTTGGGATGCGGCGGCGTCGGCGCGGGCC
>CAIVVS010000180.1 GCA_903909415.1 uncultured Pseudomonadota bacterium
CGTCACCAACATCCAGCTGGTGTCGGTGGCGCCCGATGCGGAGCGGGCCACCGAGGTGGTGGCGCGCAGCCGCTTTTTCATCTACCAGAACCGGGTCCAGTACGAGACCGCGATGTTCGTGGGACGCCGCACCGACACGCTCAGGCGCGTGGACGGGGACTGGAAGCTCGCGCGGCGCGAGATCCAGCTCGACCAGAACGTGCTGCTGGCCAAGAACCTGACGGTGTTTTTCTAGCGCGGGAGTCACAGTGATATCCATCCAGAACCTCGAGCCCGGCACGCGCCTGACGCTCAGCTCAGGCGAACACGTGGTGGTCGTGGAGAACCCGCGCGATGGCGCCTGGCTGATGGTGCGCCCTGCCGCGGCGCCAGCGACGGCCAGCCCCGAGCCCTGCAGCGTGGACGACGTCGCCTCGGTCGAGTCCTGAGCGCTCCGGTGCGCGCGGGCGTCGCGGCCCGGCGCACCATGCCCGTGCGGGGTGCGGGCGCGTGGTGACGCGAGGTGCGCCGCCGAGGCAGGCGTTGCGAGCCGGGCGCCGTTTGGCGCCAGCATGGGCACGCTTATTGCTGAACGGGGCTCCATTCGCCATCACGGAGTCCCCCCATGCTGCGCAAGCTTGCAATGGCCTCGACCGGTGTCCTCGCACTGCTGCTCGCCCCGAGTGCCCAGGCACAGGCTTTCTCCAACAAGCCCATCCGCATCATTGTCGGTTTCGCCGCCGGCGGTAACACCGACATCGTCTCGCGCACCATCGCCGAGCGCATGCAGGCGCAGCTCGGCCAGCCGGTGCTGGTGGAGAACCGCGCCGGCGCGGGCGGGGTGGTGGCCACCGAGTTCACCGCCAAGTCCGCACCCGACGGCTATACGCTGCTGATGTCCTCGCTGGGGCCGCACACCATCTCGCCCAGCCTGCTCAAGTCGGTCGGCTTCGATCCCATCGCGGACCTCGCGCCGGTGAGCAACGTCGCGTTCAACGCGCTGCTGCTGATGGTGAACCCCTCGGTACCGGCGAAGACGGTGCAGGAACTGATCGCCTACGAGAAGTCCAACCCGGGCAAGCTCAACTTCGGGTCATCGGGGGTGAGCGGCACCACACACCTCTCGGGCGAGGTGTTCAACAGCATGACCGGCACAAAGCTGGTGCACGTGGCCTTCCGTGGCGGGCCGCCCGCCATCGCCGCGCTGCTGGCCGGTGACGTGCAGCTGATGTTCGCCAACCTGTCCGACGCGCTGCCGCAGATCCGATCCGGCAAGGTGCGTGGCATCGCGGTGACCAGCACGCAGCGCGTGCCGCAGGCGCCGGAGCTGCCGACCATCGCCGAGTCCGGCCTGCCGGGCTATGACGTCGGCCCGTGGAACGGCCTGGTCGCGCCGGGCAAGACGCCGCCGGATATCATCAACCGCCTGTCGGAAACGGTGCAGGTCATCGCCAAGGAACCGGCCTTCCGGCAGAAGATGTTCGAGATCGGCTCCACGCCGATCGGCGACACGCCCGAGCAGTTCCGCGCCACGATACGCAACGACCTGGCGCGCTGGGCGAAGATCATCAGGGACGCCGGCATCAAGGCAGAGTAGATACGCGACATGAGTGCGCGGAGTGAGTGCGCGAAGTGAGTGCGGAATGAACGCCGCCATGCAAGCGGCAAGGACAACAAGCGGGGGAGGACGGTAGTGGCGATCAAGGGTTCCGAAGACAAGCAGAGCATGCGCGGCTTCCTGGGCATGGTCGAGCGCGACCATCCAGACGAGTTGCTGCGCATCAGCCAGCCGGTCAGCACCCACCTGGACATCACCTCCATGGTGTTCGAGCTGGAGCAGATGGGCCGCAGCCCGGTGGTGCTGTTCGACAAGGTCGAGGGCCACACCATGCCGGTGGTGACCAACATCGCCGGCAACCGCAACCTGCTGGCCGCCTGCCTGGGCGTGCCAGTGGCCGAGCTGCCCACCGCCTTCCGCGAGCGCTGCCAGAAGTACCTGCCCTGCGAGACCGTCGCGAAGGGCGCCTGGGACGAGGTGGTGCTGGAGGGCGACGACGTCGACCTCACCAAGCTGCCGATCCCGTTCCATTTCAGCGTCGACAAGGCGCCCTACGTCACCGCCGGCCAGCTCACCGCGCGCGACCCCATCACCGGGGTGGACACCACCGGCTTCCACCGCCTGATGCTCGCGGGCAAGAACAAGCTGGGCGTGTCGCTGCACTCGCGCCGGCGCATGTTCGAGTTCCACAAGCGCGCCGCCGAGCGCGGCCAGAACCTGCCGGTGGCGATCACGCTGGGCATCCATCCGCTGCACTACATGGGCTCGCTGGTGTTCGCCTACCCGCCGGGGGTGCGCAAGTACGAGATCATCAGCGGCCTGTTCGGCGAGCCGTATCGGCTGGCGACATGCGGCGTGCAGGACCTGGAGGTGCCGGCCGGCGCCGAGATCATCATCGAGGGCGAGATCCTCGCCGACGTCCTCGAGCCCGAAGGCCCGTTCGGCGAGTTCACCGGCTATGCGTCCTTCCGCAGCACGCAGAACGTGTTCATTGCGAAGCGCGTGCGCATGCGCCGCGACGCGATGTTCCATTCGGTGGCCTCCGGCATGGCGCAGGACCACATCCTGGTGTCCTGCATCACCCGCGAGGGCGAGATCCTCAATGCCTTGAAGCGCAACCTGCCGGGCGTGATCGCGGTGCACGTGCCGCACCGCACCTGCGGCGCCTTCATGGCCGTCGTCAAGATGAAGAAGAGCTCGCAGGGCGAGCCGCAGCAGGCCATCATGGCCGCGCTGGGCACGGAGTTCTACACCAAGTACGTGATCGTGGTGGACGAGGACGTCGACATCTTCGACATGGACGACGTGATGTGGGCGGTAGCCACCCGGGTGCGCGCCGAGCGCGACGTGGTGATGATCCCGCACGCCAAGGGCGCCATCCTCGACCCGACCTCGGACCCGGTGGAGTTCACCGTCACCAAGATGGGCATCGACGCGACCAAGCCGCTGGGCCGCGAGTTCGCCGAGCGCCTGACCATCTCCGACGAGCAGCGCGCGCGGGTGCGCGGCATCCTCAAGGCGGCCGGCATCTCCTGATCGCCCGGCCGCGCCCGCTCCGGGCGACGTGCCGGGGAGGCATCCTGCGCCGGGCGGCGCACCGGCTCGGCGCGTATGTTCGGTAGTGAACATTCAAGCGCGTCCCGCCCGCGTAGGGTGACTGGAGGGCGCGCGTCCGGCGGCGATGTCGCGGGGTGCCCGTCTGGCACCTTCGCCATCGGTCGCGCGAGCTGATGGGTTCCGGAATGAATCGCGCGCATCCGGAGCAAGGCCATGACCCGCGCGGCACGCAGTCCCACCGGTCCGCGCATGTCGGCGAGCCCGGCCTCCCGTGTGGCAGGACCGGCCACTGAACCCGGGCCCGGCGCCGGCCAGCCCGACGCGAAGGGGGCCGCCCCCTCATCCGTGGATGCCGGGGCCGGTGTTCCCACGCTGTCCGCCTTCCTCGATGGCACCAGGCTCCCGGCACGCCCCGCGTCAGACGCGTCGTCCCCCGGTGTGGCTCCGGTGGGATCGCTTTCCGGGGAGGCGCCATGAAGCTGAGCGTGAAACTCAGCATCTCCATCATCCTGGCGATCATGCTGCTCGGGCTCGCCATGGCCTCGTCGTTCTGGTTGCTGGCACAGGTGGACCAGGGCGTCGCGGCGCGCGTGCATACCCGGCAGCTGGTCGGGCATGTCGACGACCTGCTCGCGGCGCTGGTGGATGCCGAGACCGGGCAGCGCGGCTATGCGCTGACCGGCAACGAATCCTTCCTCGAGCACTACAACGGCGTGCGCGAGCGGGCCGACGCCAGCCTCGCCGGACTGCGCCTGCTCGCCGCGACGCCCCCCGAGCGGGCCCTGCTGCGCTCGATCGTCCCGCAGGTCGACACCAAGCTGGCGGAGATGGCGCGGGTCGTCGAGCTGCGCCGGAAAGAGGACATGCCCGGCGTGCTGGCGATGGTCGGCGGCGGGCTGGGCAAGCGGATGATGGACAGCATACGGGGCGAAACGGCCGCCCTGGTGGCGGTCGAGGACGCCAACCTGGTGACGCTGGAAACCGAGTTCCGCAGGAACATGCGCCTGCTGTTCGGCGGCATCCTCGTCGCGACGCTGCTGTCGGTGCTCCTGTCGGGTGGCTTCGTGCTGATGGCCAGGCGCGAGGGCGAGCACAGGATGCGCGAGCATGCCCTGGCCGAAACCCATCGCCTGCTGGAGGTTCAGGAAGGCGCGACGCGCCAGCTCCAGCAGGCCAACACCGACCTGCAGGCCAGCGAGGAGAAGCTCTCCGTCACGCTGACGTCCATCGGGGACGCCGTGATCACCACCGACGTCGACGGCATGGTGACCATGGTCAACCGGCTCGCGCAGAAGCTGACCGGCTGGACGCTGGCCGAGGCGGTGGGGCGTCCGGTCACCGACATCTTCCGCATCATCAACCAGGAAACCCGGCTGCCGACGCCGGTGCCGGTCGCCGAGACCCTGTCCACCGGCATGATCTCCGGCCTGCTGAACCACACGGTGCTGCTCGCGCGCGGCGGCACGGAGTACGCGATCGCGGACAGCTGCGCGCCGATACGCGACAACCTCGGTGCGGTGATCGGCGCGGTGCTGGTGTTCCGCGACGTGACCGAGGAATACCAGGTCCAGGCGGCGCTGCACGACGCCGACGCCCGGTACCGGCAGCTGTTCGACAATTCCCAGAACGCGTTGATGCTGATGATGCCGCCGTCCTGGCGCTTCTACGACGCCAACAAGGAGGCGCTGCGCCTGTTCGGCGCGCCCGACAAGGCGGCATTCATCAAGCTCAGCCCGGAGGACGTGTCGCCAGCCCTGCAGCCGGACGGCAGGCCGTCGTCCGAGAAGGCGCACGAGATGATCGAGCAGGCGCTGCGCGACGGCGCGCACCGCTTCGAATGGATCAACCAGAGGCTGGACGGGACGCCGTTCGCCGCGGACGTACGGCTGACTCGGATGCAGGAAAAGGGCGTCGTCTGGATCCAGTGCACGGTCAGCGACATCAGCCTGCGCAAGGCGGCTGAGGAGGAGATGTCCACCTCCAGCGCGCTGCAGAACGCGATCTTCAACAGCGCGAACTTCTCCAGCATCGCGACCGACGCCAGGGGCGTGATCCAGATCTTCAACGTCGGCGCCGAGCGCATGCTGGGCTATACCGCCGCGGACGTGATCGACAAGATCACCCCGGCCGACATCTCCGACCCGCAGGAGGTGATCATCCGCGCCAAGAAGCTGAGCGCGGAAGCGGGCACGCCGATCACGCCGGGGTTCGAGGCGCTGGTGTTCAAGGCGTCCCGGGGCATCGAGGACATCTACGAGCTGACCTACTTCCGCAAGGACGGCAGCCGCTTCCCGGCCATCGTCTCGGTGACGGCGCTGCGCGACGCGCAGAACGCCATCATCGGCTACCTGCTGATCGGCACCGACAACACCGCCAGGAAGCAGGCCGAAGAGGCGCTGCTCAAGGCCGGCGCCCTGCAGCGCGCGATCTTCAACAGCGCGAACTTCTCCAGCATCGCGACCGACGCCAAGGGCGTGATCCAGATCTTCAACGTGGGCGCCGAGCGCATGCTGGGCTACACCGCGGTGGAGGTGATGAACAAGATCACCCCGGCCGACATCTCCGACCCGCAGGAGGTGATCGCCCGCGCCAAGGCGCTGAGCCACGAGCTGTCCACGCCGATCGCGCCGGGCTTCGACGCGCTGGTGTTCAAGGCCTCGCGCGGCATCGAGGACATCTACGAGCTGACCTACATCCGCAAGGACGGCAGCCGTTTCCCGGCGATCGTCTCGGTCACGGCGCTGCGCGATGATCAAGATACGATCATCGGCTACCTGTTGATCGGCACCGACAACACCGCACGCAAGGCGGCGGAGGCGGCGTTGGTGAAAGCCGGGGCGTTGCAGAGCGCCATCTTCAATAGCGCCAACTTCTCGAGCATTGCGACCGACGCCAAGGGCGTGATCCAGATCTTCAACGTCGGTGCAGAACGGATGCTCGGCTACAC
>CAIVVS010000181.1 GCA_903909415.1 uncultured Pseudomonadota bacterium
CGCCTCGTTACTTGCCGTCGTCGTCCTGGGCGCGGTCGTCTTCATTGACCGTGAGGTACAAGCCGTAAAGCACGCCGGCAATGCCGGCGCCTTGGATCATCATCACGGCGGAGTTGAGCAGGGTTTCCATCAGTTTCCTTCCGCGCCCATGCCGCATTGCAGCAATCCGGGGGCGAATAAAGGCGCCATCTGGCGCCTGTCTGGGTTGCTTGCCTGAAGGGCAAGACATAAAAGTTCAGGTAAATCAGTGAGTTCTTATAGTAACACGCTATCCATTGCGTTCCGATAGAAGAGATTGATTTCCGGATTATGGAAGCCGATCCCTTACGCCCCTGCAGGGGAGCCCTCCGCAGCGCGCGGTTTGCCCGCTGAGCCGCTTCGCGCTTCCAAACGGCCCGGGGTCGGCCTCGCATGCCGTTGTAATGGCCGGTCCGCGTCGCACGCCCTGCGATGGCCGGTCCCGCCGCGTCGATCCGTGGCACTTTTCCCGAGCCACGCCCGATCCCGGATGACAACCCCGGGCAATTGGGTGATGCTTGTGGTTACCGCATCGGCAGCAAGGAGAAGGGCATGGGCAACATCCTCGGCAATGACGGCAGCGATCCGCTGGGGCTGTCCGTCGCCGCCAGCGAGCGCATGGCCTTGTTCCTCGAGCGCCACCTCGCCGCCGTCGTCGTGCTGGTGACGCTGGCCTGTGCCGTGGGCCTCGTTCTTGCCGGTCGCGTGCTCGAACTGGCGCTGGCCGCCGGACGCGGACTGCTCGCGCTGGCCGCGATGCTCGGCACGCTGCCGGTGCTGGTGGCAGCGCCCGTACTGCTGGTGCTGGAGTCGCTGCGCCGCGCCGCGCAGGCGGGCGAGGGCGCCGCGCAGGCACGCTGGATGGCATTCGCGCTCGCTGTCCCGGTGGCCTGTGCCGGGATCGTCGGCGTGGCCCATGCGCTGGCCGCTGCCTGTGCCGCGGTACTGGTGGTGGTGCTGTTCGAGGCCGCCGCCTACGGCCGCGCCCCGCGCAGCCTGCACTGACAGCTCCGGCGGGATCCCGGGCGCCCTCTGCGGCGCCGCACGTCAGCGTGGTCCGGTCAGCGCGGGCCGGTCAGCGCCGGCCGGCCTGCTACAGGACGACCTGCGACCCCAGTTCCACCACCCGGTTGGGCGGCAGCTTGAAGAAGCCCGCCGCGCTGGACGCGTTGCGGTACATGCGCACGAACAGGCGTTCGCGCCAGTAGGACATCTCGGTCGAGCCGATGCTGGGGATCAGCGTCTCGCGCCCGACGAAGAAGGTGGTCTCCATCGCATCGAGGGCCAGCCCCTGCTCCTCGCACCAGTCGAGCGTGGTCGGAAGGTCGGGGCGTTCCATGAAGCCGAAGAACACCTTCACCCGCCAGAAGCCGTTGTCCAGCTTCTCCACCAGCACGCGGCGCGAGTCGGTCACCCTGGGCTGGTCCAGCGTGGACACGGTGAGCAGCACCACGCGCTCGTGCAGCACCTTGAAGTGTTTCAGGCTGTGCAGCAGCGCGTTGGGCGTCGCCTCGGGCGTGGTGGTGAGGAACACCGCGTTGCCCTGCACGCGCGTCGTGCCCGCGGTCGCCTGGATGAACAGGTCCAGCGGCATCGCGTCGCGCGCCAGGCGCGAGCCCAGCAGCATGCGACCCGCGCGCCACGTGGACAGCAGCAGGAACACCAGCGCGCCGAAGGCCAGCGGGAACCAGCCGCCGTCGACCACCTTGATCGAGTTGGCGGCGAGGTAGGCAGCGTCCACGACGAGGAAGGCGCCCAGCACCCAGCGCAGCCAGCGCTTGTCGGCCCAGCGCTCGCGGCACGCGCGTATCGCCAGCAGGCCGTCGATCGCCATCGCGCCCACCACCGACAGGCCGTAGGCGCTGGCCAGCTTGTCCGAGGAGCCGAAGCCCAGCACCAGCGTCAGCACGGCTAGCAGCAGCACCAGGTTGATGCGCGGCAGGTAGATCTGCCCGCGCTCGGTGTCCGACGTGTGGCGGATGTCCACGCGCGGCGCGTAGCCCAGCTGTATCGCCTGCTGGGTGATGGAGAACACGCCCGAGATCACCGCCTGCGAGGCGATCACCGTGGCCAGCGTGGCCAGGCCCACCAGCGGGTAGAGCGCCCAGGACGGCGCCAGCTGGTAGAACGGGTTGGCGATCGCGCCCGGGTTCGTGAGCACCAGCGCGCCCTGGCCGAGGTAGTTCAGCATCAGCGCCGGGAACACGATCCACAGCCAGGCGCGCTGGATGGGCGTGCGACCGAAGTGGCCCATGTCCGCATACAGCGCCTCGGCGCCGGTCACCGCCAGCACCACCGAGCCCAGCGCGAAGAAGGCGATCAGCGGCTCGTTGAAGATGAATGTGAGCGCATGGTGCGGGCTCAGCGCGGCGATCACGCCCGGGGCCTGCACGATGTTGGTCACGCCGAGCAGCGCGAGGACCGAGAACCACACCAGCATGACGGGCCCGAACAGCGCGCCCACCGCGCTGGTGCCGCTGCGCTGGAAGGCGAACAGGCCGATCAGCACCGCCACCGTGATCGGCAGCACGAAGGGCTGCAGCGTCGGCGTGGCCACGCCCAGGCCCTCCACCGCGGAGAGCACCGAGATCGCCGGCGTGATCACCGCATCGCCGTAGAACAGCGCCGCGCCTATCATGCCCAGCGCGATCACCCGCGCGGATGTCTTGCCGTTGGCCGGCAGGCCGCGCAGCGCGAGCGCGGTGAGCGCCATCACGCCGCCTTCGCCGCGGTTGTCCAGTCGCAGGATGATGCCCACGTACTTCGCCGTCACCACGATCGCCAGCGACCAGAACACCATCGACAGCACGCCCATCACCGCGCCGGGCGACATCGCCACCGGGTGCGCATGGTTGGTGAAGACTTCCTTGAAGGCGTACAGCGGGCTGGTGCCGATGTCGCCGAACACGATTCCGAGCGCGCCCAGCATCAGCACGCGGGCGGGGGTGGTCGTGCCGGCGTGGGTGCCGGACTCAGGGGTGGGGGAGGACATGGGGGGGTGGCGGATGGTGCGGCGCACAGTATACGCCGGGTGCCCCTTTGCGGTGCGGGGGATTCCGTCTGCCCCGGAGGCAGCCTGCGGTCAGGCGGGCGAGGGCAACTGCCTCACCACGGTGCCGGAGAAGCGCTCGAAGCGCATGCGTGCGGCAAACGATTCGCGCTGCTTCGCGAACTTCTCCTGCAGGGCGGCGTTGCGCTGGTAGGCCTCGAAGTCGGCGCGCGAGTCCACCTCGTACAGGTTGGCGAACGCATGCCAGCCCTGCGCGTCCTTCTCGCCCAGGTCCAGCATCTTCACCGAGCGGAATCCGGGCTGGCTGGCGACCTCGGCCATGTGGCCGCCGTCCAGCCAGCGCATCAGTTCGTCGATCGCGTCGGCGGCAGCCCAGAAGCGCACCACGTAGACCACCGGCTGGTTTCCGCCCGCGCGTGTCATTGCCTTCTGCGTCATCTCATCCTCCGGGCGTGACCAGGATCACGCGATAGTCGTTGACGTTGGTGCGCGTCGGGCCGGTGACCACCAGGTCCGACAGCGGCTGGAAAAACCCGTAGCCATCATTGTCCGCGAGCCGCGCCGCGGCATCCAGCCCGGCAGCGCGCGCGCGCGCCAGCGTGTCGGGCGCGAGCAGGGCGCCGGCATTGTCCTCGGAACCGTCTATGCCGTCGGTGTCCGCCGCCAGCGCCCAGGCGCCGGGCAGGCCATCGAGTTCCAGCGCGAGCGCCAGCAGGAACTCGCTGCAGCGCCCGCCGCGTCCCTTGCCGCGCACGGTGACCGTGCACTCGCCACCCGATATCAAGGCCACGGGCGCGGTGAACGGCTCGCCATGCGTGGCGACTTGCCGGGCCAGCGCGGCATAGACCTTGGCCACCTGCGCCGCCTCGCCGGTGACCGAGTCGCCCAGCACCGCGGCCGCGATGCCCTGCGCGCGGAAATGCGCCGCCGCCGCCGACAGGCTGCGCGCCGCGGTGGCGATCACGCGGTTCTGCGTGCGCGCGAACACCTTGTCGCCCGGCTTGGGCGTCTCGGCGACGCCGCCCGTCGCGCCGCGCTGCAGGTGCGCCATCACCGCCTCCGGCAGCGCCATGCCCCAGCGCGCGGCGATCGCCAGCGCGTCGGCATAGGTGCTCGGGTCCGGCGCGCACGGCCCGGAGGCGATGTGGGTCGGGTCGTCGCCGGTGACGTCGGACACGACCAGCGCCACCACCGGCGCGCGGCACGCGGCGGCGAGGCGCCCGCCCGCGATCGCCGAGACGTGCTTCCTCACCACGTTCATGTCCTGGATCGGCGCGCCACAGCGCAGCAGTTCGCGGTTGGTCGCCTTCAGGTCCGCCATGCCGAGGCCCTTGGCCGGCAGCGCGAGCAGCGAGGAACCGCCGCCGGACACCAGCACCACCAGCAGGTCGTCCGCGCCCAGCGTGCGTGCGCGGCGCAGGACCTCGCGCGCCGCGGTCTCGCCCGCTTCGTCGGGCACCGGGTGGCCTGCCTCGACCACCTTGATGCGGTTGGTGAGCAGGCCGTGGCGGTAGCGCGTGATCACCAGCCCGTCCAGCGGCGCGCCGGCGGGCCAGTTCTGCTCGAACGCGAGCGCCATCGACGCGGCGGCCTTGCCCGCGCCCACCACCAGCGTGCGGCCGCGCGGCGGCGCGGGCATCGCCGCTGCCATCACCCGCGCGGGGTCGGCCGCGGCCACCGCCGCATGGAATGAGGAGAGCAGGAGGGCGCGGTGATCCATGCGATCATTCTGCACCGAAATTGCGCGCCGCAATCGTGCCGCGCGCGATGCATCCAGCACGCGAAAGCCCGCATGACCGACTACGTCGAACTCGATGCCAACACCCTGGACACCACGGACCGCTACCGCCTGATCATCGGCTGCGTGGTGCCGCGCCCCATCGCCTGGGTCACCACCATCAACGCGAAGGGCGTGGTGAACGCGGCGCCGTTCTCGGCCTACAACTACGTCTCGCACAGCCCGCCGCTGCTGGCGATCAACATCGGCGAGCGCAACGGCCAGTTGAAGGACACGGCGCGCAACATCCGCGACACCGGCGAGTTCACCGTCAACGTGGTCACCGAGAGCGTGATGGAACTGATGCACGCCTGCGGCGCGGATTACACGCCCGACGAGAGCGAGGCCGAGGCGCTAGACATCGCCATGCTGCCCTCGAGCAAGGTGCGCTCGCCGCGCATCGCTGCCTCGCCCATCCACATGGAATGCAGGCTGGTGCAGGCGGTCACGCTGGGCAAGAGCCTGTCGGCGCTCTACATCGGCGAGATCGTCGCCTTCCACCTGTCCACCGAGGTGTATGACGGGCGGCACGTGGACAGCGTGAAGCTGCGCCCGCTGGCGCGCCTGGGCGGGCCGCTCTATGCGGGCTTGGGCGAGATCTGGAACCGGCCTGCATTGCAGAAGCCCCCGGGCGCGAAGTAGGGATCGAAGCAAGCAGGACGGTCACGAGGAGACCGTAGCGACGGTCACGAGGAGACCGTAGCGATGGTCAATCACGGCTGAAGGCACGAGCCGGATCAAAAGGAGGGGGAAAAATGAACAAGTGGCTGATTTTATTGGGTATTTTTGCATCCCAGGCGGCATGGGGCCAGGCCTATCCGAACAAGGTGGTGCGCCTGGTCAACCCGTATGCGGCAGGCGGGCCCACCGAAGCCGTGGCGCGTGAACTCGCCAACGGGCTGTCGCAGGAGTTCGGCCAGCAGGTGATCGTGGATTCGCGCCCCGGCGGCGGCACGGTGATCGGCGCCGACATGGTCGCCAAGAGCGTGCCCGACGGCTACACGCTGCTCGCCGCGACGGTGGCGCCGCTGATCGTGCAGCCGGCAATCAACAACACGCTGCCCTACAACGCCGCGCGCGACTTCATCCCTGTCGGCCTGTACGCCACCATCCCCAACCTGATCGCGGTCTTTCCGGGCACGCCGGTCAAGTCGCTCAAGGAGCTGATCGACTACGCGCGCGCCAACCCCGGCAAGCTGAACTACGCCTCGGCCGGCACCGGCTCCGGCCCGCACCTGGGCGGCGAACTGTTCAAGGCCATGACCGGCACCCAGATCACGCACGTGCCCTACAAGGGCGCTGCGCCCGCGGTGGTGGACGTGATCGCGGGACAGGTCGAGGTGTCCTTCGTCAACATCACGCCGCAGGTCCAGCACGTGAAGGCGGGCAAGCTGCGCGCGCTGGCCATCGCCGGCGAGCGCCGCTCGGCGCTGCTGCCCGACGTCCCCACCGCCACCGAGGCCGGCGTGCCCGGCTACATCGCCGAGTCGTGGAACGGCGTGGTCGCGCCCTCGGCGACCCCGCGCGCGGTGATCGACACCCTGTCGAACATGATGAAGAAGGTGATGGCCAAGCCCGAGGTCCGGGCCAAGATGCTGGCCATGGGGGCCGAGGTCACGCCCATGGGGCCGGAGGAGTTCGCCGCCTACCTGAAGGCCGACGAAGTGCGCCTGCTGCCCATCATCAGGAAGCTGGACATGAAACTGAACTGAGGGCTGGACGGAAGGCGCCGCACATGACGAGGGC
>CAIVVS010000182.1 GCA_903909415.1 uncultured Pseudomonadota bacterium
TCGGTCTCCTGGGTCTTGCCGCTGCAGATGAAGATCGGGATGTGGCGCGTGCGCTCGTCGCGCGCGATGGTCCGCGTGGCGGCGTAGCCGTTCATGCCGGGCATCACCACGTCCATCAGGATCAGGTCCGGCGTCTCGCTCACCGACTTGGAGACGGCCTCGCCGCCGTCGGCGGCGAACACGCAGTCAAAGCCGCGGCCGGACAGGACCTCGGACAACGACAGCCGCTCTGCCGCCGAGTCCTCCACGATGAGGATCTTCTTCACGGGCATCACGGCCGCCGCTCAGGCGCCGGCCTCAGCACGGCGCGCGCCGGCACCGGCCTGCTGCGCCACGGCGGCCAGGCGCGCCTGCACCGCGGCCAGCAGCGCGGCCTTGTCGAACGGCTTGGTGAGGTACTCGTCCGAGCCGACCATCTGCCCGCGCGCACGGTCGAACACGCCGTCGCGCGAGGACAGCATCACCACCGGGGTTGCGGCGAATGCCGGGTTCTTCTTGATCAGGGCGCAGGTCTGGTAGCCGTCCAGCCTGGGCATCATGATGTCGAGGAAGATCACATCGGGCTGGTGGTCTGCGATCTTGGCCAGCGCATCGAAGCCGTCCTCGGCCGTCAGCACTTCGCAGCCGGCCGAAGCCAGGAACAGCTCGGCGCTCTTGCGCACGGTGCTCGAATCGTCGATCACCATGACCTTGGTGCCCGCCAGCCCGTCCGCGCTCATGGGCGTGTCCCGCTCAGATGGCGACCATCTCGAAGTCTTCCTTGCGCGCGCCGCATTCCGGGCAGGTCCAGGCGATGGGCACGTCCTCCCAGCGCGTTCCCGGCGCGATCCCCTCCTCCGGAAGGCCGGCGGCTTCGTCGTAGATCCAGCCGCAGATCAGGCACATCCAGGTCTTGAATTCTTGTGTGGTTTCGGTCATGGCTGCTATGGGTGAGGGCGCCCTTGCACGGACGCAGGTCGGAAAAGGCAAACCGGGTAGAATCCCGGGGCGATATTACCCTGAGCAGCACTGGGACGGGCAGGAAGCAACGCTTGTTGACCGTCGCGCGCCCCGGGGGCAATCGCCAGCGCCGCGCCGGCTCATGCCACCCACCCAAGCGAGCGACATGCCTTCCTCCATCCCGCCCATCGTCCTGACCTTCGCGGCGACCGATCCGACCGGCGGCGCGGGCATACAGGCAGACATACTCACGCTGTCGTCCATGGGCTGCCACGCGCTGTCGGTGGTGACCGCGATCACGGTGCAGGACACCGCAGGCGTCGAGGAGGTGATGGCGCTGGATTCGGATTGGGTCAGCGACCAGGCGCGCCTGGTGCTGGAGGACATGGCGGTGGCCGCGTTCAAGATCGGCCTGATGGGCTCGATCGAGAACGTGGCGGCGATCGCCGAGATCGTCTCGGACTATCCGGACATCCCCTTGATCCTGGACCCGGTGCTGGCCTCGGGCCGCGGCGACGAGTTGGCCACCGAGGACATGATTTCCGCCATACGCGAACTGCTGTTCCCCCAGGTCACGCTGCTCACGCCCAACAGCATGGAAGCCCGCAAGCTCGCCTTCGATGACGATGACGAGGACGAGCCCGACCTCGCCACCTGCGCCGGCCGCCTGCTCGAGGCCGGCTGCGAGTTCGTCCTCGTTACAGGCACGCACGAGAACACCTCGCAGGTCATCAACACGCTGTACGGTGACGATGGCGTGCTGCGCAGCGATGCATGGGAGCGTCTGCCCGGCAGCTACCATGGCTCCGGCTGCACGCTGGCCTCGGCCATCGCCGCGACGCTGGCCAACGGGCTGGAGCTGCCCGAGGCCGTGCGCGAGGCGCAGGAATACACCTGGCAGAGCCTGCAGGCAGGCTTCCGGCCCGGCATGGGCCAGCACATTCCTGACCGTTTCTTCTGGGCGCGCGACATGGGCGAGAACGGCTCGCGCGGCGGCAGGTAGGTGGCAGGCGCCGCCCCGCGCACCCGCGTGCGCGAGCAGGTCCGTGGCCTGTACGCGATCACGCCCGACGGACTGGATGATGCCGCGCTGCTTTCCCTCACGGAAGCAGCCCTGGAAGGCGGCGCGCGGCTGGTCCAGTACCGGGACAAGTCCGGCGACGCGGCACGGCGGCGAGGCCAGGCCTCCTCCCTGCTCGCGCTTTGCGTTCGCCACGGCGCCGCGCTGGTCATCAACGACGATCTCGGCCTCGCGCTGGACATAGGCGCGCATGGCGTGCACCTGGGCCGCGGGGACGGTGACCTGCGCGAGGCGCGCAGGCTGCTGGGTGCAGACCGCTTGCTGGGCGCCTCCTGCTACGCCGACATCGGGCTGGCCCGCGCGGCGCTGGCCGCCGGCGCCGACCATGTCGCCTTCGGCGCGGCCTATGCCTCGGGCACCAAGCCGGGCACCACGCGGGCGGCCATCGAGGTCTACCGCGCCGCGCACGCCACGCTGGATGCGCCTGTCGTCGCCATCGGCGGCATCACGCCCGGGAACGCGCAGCCTCTGCTGGATGCCGGCGTCGATGCGCTCGCCGTGGTCGGCGCGCTGTACGATTCCACCGACATCGTCGGCGTGCGCGCCGCGGCCACCCGATTCGCCAACCTGTTCCGGAATCCGATTCCATGACTTCCAAGAACCAGATCCTGTTCGAGCGCGCCCAGAAGACCATTCCCGGCGGCGTGAACTCCCCGGTGCGTGCCTTCCGCTCGGTCGGCGGAACGCCGCGCTTCCTGCAAAGCGGCTCGGGCTGCCGCGTGCGCGATGCCGACGGCCGCGAGTACATCGACTACGTCGGCTCCTGGGGCCCGATGGTGCTGGGCCATGCGCATCCGCGCGTGATCGAGGCGGTGCGCTCGGCCGCCATCGCCGGCCTGTCGTTCGGCGCGCCCACCGAAGGCGAGATCGAGCTCGCCGAACTGCTGTGCAAGCTGGTGCCGTCCATGGAAATGGTCCGCCTGGTGTCCTCCGGCACCGAGGCGACCATGAGCGCGCTGCGCCTGGCGCGCGGCTTCACCCAGCGCCCGGTGATCGTGAAGTTCGAGGGCTGCTACCACGGCCACGCCGACTCGCTGCTGGTGAAGGCCGGCTCGGGTGCGCTGACCCTGGGCTCGCCCAGCTCGGCCGGCGTGCCCGAGGAGATCGCGCGCCAGACCCTGGTGCTGGACTACAACGACGCGGCGCAGGTCGAGCGCGCCTTCGCCGAGCAGGGCAGCCAGATCGCCTGCGTGATCGTCGAGGCAGTGGCCGGCAACATGAACCTGGTCGCTCCCAAGCCCGGCTTCCTGCAGGCGTTGCGCGAGCAGTGCACGAAGCACGGCGCGCTGCTGATTTTCGACGAGGTGATGACCGGATTCCGCGTCGCACTCGGCGGCGCGCAGGCGCTCTACGGCATCCATCCCGACCTGACCACGCTGGGCAAGGTGATAGGCGGGGGCATGCCGGTGGGCGCCTTCGGCGGCCGGCGCGACGTGATGGAACACATCGCCCCGCTGGGGCCGGTGTACCAGGCGGGAACCCTGTCGGGCAACCCGGTGGCGGTGGCCGCGGGCCTGGCGACGCTCAAGCTGGTGCAGATGCCGGGCTTCTACGAGGGCATCACGGCAACGGCGTCCGCGCTGTGCGAGGGCCTGGTCAAGGCAGCGCACAGGCACGGCATCGCGTTCTCGGCGCAATCGGTGGGCGGCATGTTCGGCCTGTACTTCCGCGGCTCGGTGCCGACCAGCTTCGCCGAGGTCATGCAGTGCGACAAGGAAGCGTTCAACCGCTTCTTCCACGCCATGCTGGATCGCGGCATCTACCTCGCGCCCTCGGCCTACGAGGCGGGCTTCGTGTCGGCCACCCACGATGCGGCGGCGCTGGCCTCGACCTTTGCCGCCGCCGACGAGGCCTTCGCGTCGCTGAAGGCCTGACGGGCGCATGGCGCCGGCCCCCTTCGGCAGCGGAGCCGCCTGGGCGCTGCTGGTGCTGGCAGGCCTCCTGGAAGTGGGCTGGGCGGTCGGCCTGAAGTACACCGAGGGCTTCACCCGCCTGTGGCCCAGCCTCTGGACCGGCCTGGCGATGGCCGCCTCGGTCGCGCTGCTCGCGCAGGCGCTGCGGGTGATCCCGGTGGGCACGGGTTACGCGGTCTGGACCGGCATAGGCGCGGTGGGCACCGCCGCGCTCGGCATGTTGCTGCTGGGCGAGTCACGCGAGGTGGCGCGGCTGGTGTGCATCGGGCTCATCCTCGCCGGCATCATCGGGCTGAAAGTGGTGTCCAATAGCTAGCAAGGGGAGGCCGCCGCCGCAGACAACCGCGCCGAGCGTGAGGCAACGTGCCGAAGGACCGAGCATGACTCCCGCTTCCCTGCATCCCAGACGGCTCACCGACGCCGAAAGGCCGCGGCTGGCCGAGCACTTCCTGCTGCTGGACGCCGACGACCTGCGGCTGCGCTTCGGCATGGCCAAGACGCCGGACGCGCTGGCCGACTACGTGGCTCGCGGCATCGATTTCGGGCGCGACGGGGTGTTCGCCATCGACGATGACGACCTCGCGCTGCTCGGCGTGGCACATGTGGCAATCGGCCCCGGCATGGCCGAGTTCGGGGTCAGCGTGCTTGCCGCCCACCGCGGCCAGCGCCTGGGCTCGGCGCTGCTGGCGCGCGCCCACAATTTCGCGCGATCGCGCTTCATCCCGGCGATGTTCATGCATTGCCTCACCGAGAACCGCGCCATGATGCACATGGCCCGCAAGGCCGGCATGGAGGTCGCCACCGAATCCGGCGAGGCAGATGCCTGGGTGAAGCTGGCCAAGCCGGACGCCGGCACCATGGCCAACGAACTGCTGCTGCAACGCGTGGCGGTATTCGACCACGCGCTGAAGGCCCAATTGGCCGCCGCGCGCGGCTTCAGCGCGGCATGGAAGGGGACCTGGCCCCTCCGGCAGGCGCCTACTTCTTCAGCGAATCGCGTATGTCGCGAAGGATGAGGATTTCCTCCGGCGTGGGCGGCGCCTCGGGCGGCGGAGCTTCGCGCTTCATGCGGTTGATCCAGCGCACCATCAGGAAAATGATGAACGCCAGGATCACGAAGTTCAGCACGATGGTGATGAAGCTTCCATAGGCGAACACCGGGACCCCGGCCTTGCGCAGGGCGTCCAGGGTCATCGGCACGCCGGCCGGCGCATCCTTCAGCGCGATGAAGAAGTTGCTGAAGTCCAGTCCGCCGACCACCCTGCCGACCAGGGGCATGATCAGGTCGTTGACCACGGAATCGACGATCTTGCCGAATGCCGCGCCGATGATCACGCCGACGGCGAGGTCCATCACGTTGCCCTTGATGGCGAAATTCTTGAATTCCTGGAGCATGTCGCTTTCCCCTAAATGTGGTGCGGCGCAGTTTAGCGCGTCATCTGAGCAAAAACAGCGTCGCCAGGCCGAGGAAGATGAAAAATCCCATGGTGTCGGTCGCGAAAGTCAGCAGCACGGACGACCCGACCGCGGGATCACGTCCCAGCCGGTAGCGCGCCAGCGGGACCAGCATGCCCATGGTGGCGCCGACCAGCAGGTTCAGCACCATCGCCAGCCACATGACCAGGCCCAGCGCCCAGGATCCCGAAATGAACCAGGCAAAGGCGGCGGCGATGAGTCCGCCGCCGCCGCCGATCAGCAGCGCCGTGGTGAGTTCCTTGAGCACGAGCTGACGCACGTTGGACGCGGAGATCTGCGCCAGCGCGATGGCACGGATGATCAGGGTCATGGTCTGGTTGCCTGAGTTGCCGCCGATGCCCGCGATGATGGACATCAGGAAGGCGAGCATCACGATCTGGCTCACCGTGACCTCGAAGCGCGAGGCCACCCAGGACGCGGCCGATGCGGTCAGCAGGTTGAGCAGCAGCCAGGGCGCGCGGTTCTTCACGCTGTCCCAGACCGGCGAGAAGATATCCTCTTCCTCGCGAAGGCCCGCCACCGACAACTGCTGCTCCTCGCTCCTGTCGCGGATGTAGTCCACCACGCGGTTCACCGTCACGCGCCCCAGCAGCCTTCCTGCTTCGTCCACCACGGCCGCCGACACCAGGTCATAGCGCTCGAAGGCCTGCGCGGCCTGCTCGGCCTTGTCGTCGGCGTAGAGGATGAACGGGTCGCCCAGCATGACCTTGTCGACCGTCAGGTCCAGGTCCGAGACGATCAGCCGGTTGATGGGCAGCGCCCCGCACAACTTCTCGTCGCGATCCACGACGAACACCTGGTCAGTGTGGTCGGGCAGCTCTTCGAAACGGCGCATGTAGCGCGTGACGACCTCGAGGGTCACGTCCTGGCGCACGCTCACCACCTCGAAGTCCATCAGCGCACCGACCGCATCCTCGGCATAGGACATGGCCGAGCGCAGCTGCTCGCGCTCCTCCACCGGGAGCGACTGGAACACATCCTGGATCACTTCCTCGGGCAGGTCCGGCGCGAGGTCGGCGATCTCGTCGGCCTCGAGCTGCCCGGTTGCGGCGAGCAGCTCCTCCGGATCCATGCTGCTGATCAGCGTCTCGCGGACCGCGTCGCTGACTTCCAGCAGGATCTCGCCATCGCGCTCGGCCTTGACCAGGTCCCATACGGCCAGGCGCTCCTCGGGAGGAAGCGCCTCGAGGATGTAGGCGACGTCCGCCTCGTGCATCACGTCGAGGTGGGCGCGCAGCTCGGCCAGGTTCTGGCGGTGGACGAGGTTCTCCACCAGCTCCTGGCGCGGCTGGTCCTGGCGATGCACCAGGCTTTCCACCAGCTGGTGGCGCCGCAGCAGCTCCCGGACGCGGTCTAGGTCCTGCTGCAGGTCCTCGAGTTCTTTTCGTGGTTTGAGGTTCTGGTCCATGTCGAACTCGTCCGGACCTGGGCCGGGGTTCAGGGGCGGAGGTGCGTGGTTACATCGGTTTGGTGGCAGTTGGGAACGGGCGAAATTCTAACCCCGCTCCCGCGACGATCCAAGGAAATCCCGGTGAAACCAGGTGCGTTCAGGGAATCTGCGAGGCGCCCATCCGGGCCCGGATGCGGGCGCTGTGTTCCTCGAGGTAGGACGACGCGCGGTTGCGGTCGTAGTAACGCGGCCGCGGCAGCATGGCAGCGAGCCTCGCGGCCTGGTCCGGGCTGAGCGCGGAAGCGGACACGCCGAAGTGGTGGCGCGCGGCGGCCTCGGCGCCGAACACGCCCTCGCCCCACTCGACCACGTTCATGTAGACCTCGAGGATGCGCCGCTTGTCCATTGCCGCCTCGAGCATCGCCGTAATGAGCGCCTCCTGCCCCTTGCGGAGGTAGCTTCGCTCGCCCGACAGGAACAGGTTTTTGGCCAGCTGCTGGGAGATGGTGGAACCGCCGGCCACCGGCTTGCCCTTTTTCTGGTTCTTCTCAATCGCGCGCTGGATTCCCTCCCAGTCGAAGCCGTCATGGTCCAGGAACTTGTCGTCCTCGGCTGCGACGATCGCGCGCTTCAGGTGGGCCGAGATGCGCTCGTAGGGAACCCACTGGTGGCGCAGTTCGGCCCTGGGATTGCGCTCCCGAAGCACGGCGAGGCGACGGTCCATGAATGCGGTGGACGTCGGGTCGTGGGAACGCCACCAGATCACGTGCGCCAGGAACCAGCCTTCGAACAACACGATTCCGGCGAGCGCGGCGCCCATGGCCAGCATCAGGGCGCGCGCGATGCGCCGACCGCTCGCCTTGGGCGGCTGGCGCGCCATCCTAGGCGCGCAGCAGCGCGTCCAGCCCGTCCGTCGGCGGCCGCACGCCTCGCCAGAACAGGAAGGACTCCGCCGCCTGCTCGATGAGCATGCCCAGCCCGTCGGCGCAACGTGCCGCGCCCGCCATGCGCGCCTGTCCCAGGAACGGCGTCTCGCCACGACCGTACATCATGTCGTAGGCCAGGCTGCCGGCAGCGAACAAGCCGTCGGGCAGGTGCAGGGACTCGCCCGTCAGGCTGGCCGATGTCGCGTTGACCACGAGGTCGAAGCGGCGTCCTGCCAGGTCGCCCAGTCCGCACCCGGTCACGCGAACACCGCTGCCGCGGGCCTGGGTTCCGAACAGGTCGGCGAGCGCGCTCGCTCGCGCCACCGTGCGGTTGGCCACCACCAGCTCACGCGGGAACTCGCTGATCAGCGGCCCGAGCACCCCGCGTGTCGCCCCGCCCGCGCCCAGCACCAGCACCGAGCGTCCGGCGATGGCGATGCCGAGGTTGGCCCGGATGTCGCGCACCAGCCCAGCACCGTCGGTGTTGTCCCCGTGGATGCCGTCGGCGTCGAAGCGCAAGGTGTTGACCGCACCGGCCGCCAGGGCACGCACCGTCCGGTGGTCGGCCAGCGCATGGGCCTGCTCCTTGAACGGCAGCGTCACGTTGAGGCCCCGTCCGCCTTCGGCCGCGAACGTGCGCACCACGGCCCCGAAGCCATCCAGGGGCGCCGGCAGCCGCCCGTAGGCCAGGTCCTGCCCCGTGCGCCGGGCGAACTCGGCGTGGATCAGCGGGGATTTCGAGTGCTCGACCGGGTGGCCGGTCACCGCGTAGCGGTCGGTCATGCGGGATTCCCTGTTGCGCGCGGCTCAGTCGGTCTGCAGCCGGTCGCCCTGCTCGAAATGCCAGGTGCGGGTAATGACCAGCACGTCGGTGTCGCGGCGTATGTCGGGAGGAAACTTGCCGTAGGGAGCGGCCATGCGCACGATGCGCTCGGCTGCGGCATCCAGCACCTTCTGCCCGGATGACTGCTCCAGGTCGATGCGATCTATCGACCCGTCGGGAAGGATGGACACCGACAGGCGCAGGCTGCCGTAGGCCTTGCCGCGCGCGCCATCCGGATAATTCAGGTTGCCGATGCGCTCGACCTTCTGTCGCCAGTCCTCCACGTACTGCGCGAAGCGGTACTCCTGCGCGCGCGCGCCGACGAAGGTCTTCTTGGGACGCTTGGAATACTCGTCCAGCGAGCGCGATACCTGCGCTTCCATGTTGCGGATCATCGCCAGCGAGCTGCTGGCCAGGGCGCTGCCGGCCGGCTTGGGCGGCTCGGGCGCCACTTCGGCCTTCGAGGGCTGGCTCACCACCGCAGCCTTGGCCTGGTTCTGGGTGAGCAATTGCTTCTGAACCGATTCGAGTTCCTGCACGCGGCGCTGCGCCTCGCGCAGGGTTTCTCCCTGCTGCGTGCGCTCCCGGTTCGGCAGTGGGGATCTGGCGCGCCGGTTCTCGTCGGTATTGCCACCGCCATCGAGGTTGGCCTGCGCGAGTGCCTCGGCCTTGACCGGCTTGGAGCGCGTCTTGGAATTGACGATCACCACTTCCAGCGACTGCGACGAGCGCCACTGGCGCGGGTCGGGGAGGCCGAAACGCAGGGAGAGCACCACCGCATGCAGCAGCAGCGATACCAGGATCGCCAGCGCAAGCACCGGCTCCCGGCGACCGAACGCCCCCAGCGCGCGCCAGCCCGGCAGGTTCCAGCGACTTGGCGGTGGCAGGATGGCTGACAGGGCTAAACCCTCAAAAATTCGTTGCTAATCAGGGGATTCTACGTGTTTTCGGAGAAAACGCATCAAGCATCGGCCGCGCTGCCGGCTGCTGCCAGCGGGCCCAGGTAGCGCAGCGACACTTCGTTGGCCAGCAGGTCGATGTCCCCTACTTCCAGCGAGACGCGCGCGCCCGGGCCCGCATCGGTGAGCGAAGGCACGCGCATCACCATGGGCAGGTGGTCCACGCGCACCAGATTGTCACGCAGCACCTCGCCGGTCACAAGCGTCACCGACTCCTGCTGCAACCAGCGGAGGCACCAATAGCGCTCCATGCGGTCCTGGAAGTCGCCGTAGCTGCCGTAGGCCGAGTCGAACGCATGTACCGCCGACAACAGCGATTCCGCGTTCGCGGCAAACGGCGGCTCCTGGGCGTTCAGCAATGCGACCAGCTGCCACTGGTTGACCAGGTCCACGTAGCGGCGCAAGGGCGAGCTCGACCAGGCGTAGTGGCTGATGCCCAGGCCCTGGTGGGGCGCGGCCGAAGTGGTCATGCGCACCTTGCCCCCGGCCTGGGTGCGGTAGATCGCGGCCACGCCGTTCTGGTCCAGCATGCGGCCCCAGGCGTAGTTGGCGCGGATCATCAACTCGGCAACCAGCTTGTCCAACGGGGTGCCGCGGCTGCGCTCCGTGATCGTGATGCGCTCGCCCTCGACATGGAAATGGTAGTCGGGCCGCTCCTGGCCGCCGGGCGCCTTGCCGCGCGAGGCCTCCAGCGCAATCGACAGGCGCCACAGGCGGTACAGCTCGGGCGCGAAGGGAATGCCCTCGGGCACGCGCGCCTCGGGAAAGGCCTGGTCCAGCTCGCCTATCGCCTGGTGCCGCAGGTTGGCTGCGATGGGCACCATCTCGATCGCCGAGTGCTCGTTCTCCACCGCCATGTCCGACTCGCGTACGTCGAGGTACAGCGACAGCGCGGGGCGCTCGGTCCCCTCGTCCAGCGAGAAAGCCGTGATCGCCTCCGGCGGCAGCATCGTGATCTTCTCGCCGGGAAAGTAGACCGTGGACAACCGCGCGCGCGCGATCGTATCCACCGGCGAGCCGGGGGCAAAGCCGAGCGCCGGCGCGGCGATGTGGATGCCGACGCGAAAGCGCCCCTCGTCCAGAGGCGTGATCGAGAACGCATCGTCGATCTCGGTGGTGGTGGCGTCATCGAGGCTGAACGCGCGCACGTCTGCGCGCGGCAGGCCCGCGGGCACCTCCACCGGAACGCCGGCGGGGAAGCCGGTACCGCGAGGGAAGCATTCGAACAGGAAGCGCCCGAGGTGATAGTCATGCGGCGAGGCGAGCGCCCCGCAACGCAACAGCAACTGCGGTGCCGACAGTCCGGATTCCTCGCAAGCGGTCTCCAGCGCCCGCGTCTCGGGGCGGTTGCGGTCGGGCTGGTAGAGCAACTGCGTGAGCATGGGCCGCAGCGGCTCCGGAAATCGTCCGGACGCGAGTTCGGCGGCCCAGGCCTCCACCTGCAGCTGCTGCAGGCGCTTCTTCTCCAGCGCGGCGAGCGCGGCCTTGAGCACGTCCGGCGGCGCGGGACGGAAGCGGCCCTTGCCGCGGCGGTGGAAATACACCGGCGCCGACTGCAGCTTGAACAGGATGCCGGCCGACTCGACGGCAGTCGGCGCGTGGCCAACGTACTCGCGCGCCAACTCGTCGAAGGCGAACTCGTCCTCGCCGGCGCATTCCCAGAGGAAAGTCGTGTCCACGCCCTCGGCGAGCGCCTGCGACTCGCGCAGCAACTCCGCGGCCGACGGCGCTGCAAAGCGCAACAGCACCGAGGAGGCCTTCACCTTCACGTGGCGCCCGTGCAGCGCCTCCACCTGCAGCGAAGTGTTGTTGTCGGCCAGCACGGTGCCGACCTTGTACTCGCCGTTCTCTTCGTAAAGGAGTTGCATCGCGGCGATCGGGAAAGTGGCGCCGACGCGCCCGGCGGAATGCCGGCGTGCAGGGGCGCAGATTGGGGAGGGCGGATTATACGGGCCGCGCCCGCCGCGACCCGGGAATCACCGCCGGGTTCGCGCGCAAGCGCTCAGGCGAGGTCGTCCACCCGTATGCCGGCGTTGCGCAACACGCTGTCGTACATCATCTTTTCGATGCCCGTGGCCGGACCGACCTTCATGGTGTCGTTGTAGCTGGCTTTCTTCACTGTGTCGGACAGCACGATGCTCGCGCCGGACATGGAGTCCGACAGGGCCTGCACCTGGCAGGATCGCTCCAGCTGCCACATGCGACGGAAGGCGTCGGGCACGCCCTGGCCGACCGTCAGCAGGCCGTGGTTGCGCAGGATCAGCATGCGCTTGTCGCCCAGGCTCTTCACCAGCCGCGGCTGCTCGTCCTCGTGGACGGTGATGCCCTCGAAGTCGTGATAGGCGAGGTCGTTGACCGCGATCGCGCTGTAGAAGTTGTCCCCGCGCAGCCCATCCTGCTTGCAGGCCACCGCCATTCCGGCGGTGGTGTGGGTGTGCATCACGCAGTGCGCGTCATCGCGGTTGGCGTGGATCGCGCTGTGGATGATGAAGCCCGCGCGGTTGATGCCGTGCGACCCGGGCGCGACCGGCACGCCGTCCAGCCCGACCTTGACGAGGTTGCTGGCGGTGACTTCGCTGTAGTTCAGCCCGAACGGGTTGATCAGGTAGTGGCGCTCCGGTCCCGGCACGCGCAGCGTGATGTGGTTGAAGATCAGCTCGGTCCAGCCGAGGAAATGGAATACCCGGTAGGCCGACGCCAGTTCCAGGCGTGCTTCCCACTCGGTATCGTCCATGCCCGAGGGCTTCCTGCGCATCACTGCGTCCGACATGTCCATGCCCTGCTCCCGTGCCGCCCGAAAACGGCAATGCTATCAGGGTGCCGCGCGCATTTCCCGCGGTGGCCGGA
Organism: uncultured Pseudomonadota bacterium; assembly: GCA_903909415.1. Next base: position 12,355 of record CAIVVS010000182.1, read on the forward strand.
AGCCGCGCTCCCGGTACGGGGTGCCCTGCAGCGTGGCCGAGAGTTGCGCCGCGGCGCCACGCACCAGGTCCACCAGCCGCTCGCCCGGCGGCGAGGCGATGTCCTGCATGGACCCGACCACCCCTATCATCCCGGCCAGCTCCGATCCGTTGCGGAACACCGGCGCTGACAGCGCGTTCATGCCGACCATGGTCTCATTGGGCGCATCCTCCCACAGCCGTTCCCGGATGCGCGCCAGGCGCCGGCGCAGCAACGCCGGGTTGGTGAGGGTCTGCGGCGTGGCCTTGTCCAGCCTGCCCGCGAGCAAGCGCCGTTGCGCGTCCTCGGGCGACCAGGCCAGCGCGATGCGGCCCTGCGCCGAGCCGTGCGCCGACGGCCGGTTGCCGGGGCGCACCGTGATGCTGACCTTGCGCTCGTCCTCGATGGACGCCACCACCAGCGCCTCGCCGTTCACCGGCACCGACAACAACGCGGACAGGCGCGTGAGGTCGCGCAGCTGGCGCAGCAGCGGGTCGGCCAGGCGCTTGAGGTCGAACTGCGACGCGGCGGCCTCGCCCAGCTGGAACAACTTCCACCCCAGCCGGTAGCGCTCGGTCGATGCGTCCTGGTCCACCATCCCCTGGCTGCGCAGCGAGGACAGGAAGCGGTAGACGCGCGCCTTGGACTGGCCGGTCTGGCGCGCCAGCTGCGTTACGCCCAGCGGCTCGCCGGCGCGCGCGAGCTCGTCCAGCAGCCGCGCCAGCACCGCGACTGATTCCAGCGTCCCGTCGTCGGCGCCATTCTGCTTGGCAGCCCGGGGCTTGGGCATGCGGACCCCGGCGGCCCGGGACTGCGCGCCTTTGCTCGCGTTGCGGGCCATGGCCTGCCCGCTCAGATGCCCATCAGCTCGGCGGCGTTGGCGGACACCATGCGCCGCACCTGCGCTTCACTGTAGCCGAGGTCCAGGCAGGTTTCGATCACGCTGCGGAATCCGTCGACCAGCTTGGGGTTGCCAACCTGCCCCAGGTCCGAGCCGAGGATGGTCTTCTCCGGCGAGGCGGCCTTGATCATCGCGTCAAGGTCATCGGGCTGGTAGAAGTGGAACTTCGAGCCGGGCACGAACATGCACATCGAATGCTCGCAGTACACACCCATGCCCGCCAGCCGCTTGATGTCTTCCAGGGTGGCATCCACCACGTAGGACGGATGGTTGCACAGCAGTCGCTTCACGCCGCGCTTCTTCGCCTCCTCGAACAGCGGCCAGCATTCGCTGATGTGCAGGTGGCCCGAGGACAGCACGATGTCATGCTCGGCGATCATGTCCAGGATCGGCCCGACTTCCGGCAGCAGCCGGCCCGCGGCATCGACCACGGTCAGCGGCACCGGGTCCAGCATCTTCTTCTTGGTCTGCGGGAACTTGTCCTTGAACTCGGCGTCCTTCTTGTGCGCGTTGATGTGGTTGGCCGCCGAGAATGTCGGCATCCAAACCAGCTTCGCGCCCAGCTTGATGCCGTGCTCGACCGCGAAGATGTTCAGCCCACCGGTGGAGTTGTTCAGCGGCACGCCCGACAGCAGCGTCACCTTGAGGTGCTTGAAGTGCTTGTTGAGCAGCTCGGTGGTCGGCGTGGCCGAGTAGTAGTGGTCCTTGATCAGCAGGGCGCGCACGCCCGCGGACGAGGCTTCCTGCATCGCCTCATAGTGGTCGAAGTAGCGCGGCATGACCGACGGGCCGCTGTGGCAATGCAGGTCGATCGCACCCTGCATCAGCTGCTCGGGCAGCTTCGGGTTGCTGGTGCGCCAGGCGCCCGGCGGAAGGACCTGGGGTTTGTCGATCAGCGTGAGTGACATGGTTGCTCCTGGATCCGGATCATTTGCCTGGACTCTCGAACAGGCCTGGAAGGTAAAGGGATACTTCGGGCACGAAAGTGACAACCCCAAGCACCGCGATGCAGATTGCGATCATGGGCAGCGCGGTCCAGGAAAGCTCCTCCAGCCCGACGCGCGATATGGCACTGGCGATGAACAGGCAAATCCCAACCGGTGGCGTGACCAGCCCGATCACGACGTTGAGGACGACGATCATGCCGAAATGGACGAAGTCGATGCCGAGGGACTTGACTATGGGAAGCAGCACCGGAAGCGTCAGGATCATGATCGAGATCGGTTCGAGGAACAGCCCCAGGGCGAGCAGCACCGCGTTGATCAACAGCAGCAGGATGTACTTGTTGTCGCTGATGCCAAGCATCGCAGCGGCCACCTTCTGGGGAATGCTGTCGAAGCTGAACACGAATGAAATCATGCTGGCGACCGCGACCACGACCATGATTCCGGACGTCACCAGCGCCGTCTCCCAAAGCGAGCGGTACAGGGTCGCGAGGCTGAGCGAGCGGTAGAAGAAGGCGGACAGCACCAGCGCGTAGACCACGCCGACGGCGGCGGACTCCGTGGGAGTGAACACGCCGGACAGGATCCCTCCCAGGATGATCAGCGGGAGCGCGATGGCCGGCGCCGCCTGCACGAAGGCCCCGATGCGCTCGCCCCACGTGAACCTTGCGGACACCGGATACCCGTTTCGCCGGGCGCGCCAGTAGGCGTAGCACATCAGCGACGCCGCGATGAGCAGGCCGGGCACGACCCCAGCCAGGAAAAGCTTGGCGATCGACGTACCGGACAGGACGCCAAACACGATCATCGCTATCGACGGCGGAATGATCGGTCCCATCACGGACGCCACCGCGGTCAACGCCGCGGCGTAGTTTTTCGGATAGCCCTCCTTCTCCATGGCGGGTATGAGCACCGAGCCGATGGCCGCCGCCTCCGCGGTGGCGGAACCGGATACGCCGGAGAAGAACAGGCTGGCCGTGATGTTTACCAGCGACAAGCCCCCCGGCACATGACCGACCAGCGCCCGGGAGAACCGCACGATCCGGTCGGTGATGCCGCCCGAGCTCATCAGGGTCCCGGCCAGGACAAAAAGCGGGATGGTGAGCAGGACGAACTGGTCGATGCCGGCGATCATGCGCTGAGGGAACGCAGCCATCAGATCCATGTTGCCGGTGGCCCAGAGGAGGCCGACACAGGCCAATCCGAGCGCGAGCGCTATCGGCACACCAATGACAAGGAACACCGCGAACGCGGCAAAGAACAGGGTCATTCGGCGTGTTCCTTCCGCGACAACTGGGGATCGGCGACCAGCATGCGGACCGCCGATGCGAGCATGTGAACCGCGAGAAGCGCGAAGCCGGCGGGCACCGCGACGTACACCCAGAAGATCGACACTTCTGCTTCGCGCCCGGTCAGCGTCTGCGAAATGAACTGCGCGGCAGGCATGACCTGGTTGCGGTTGCCCACTGCGAACTCCCACCCGTACCAGACCATGGAACAGGCAAAGGCGACGGTTACCAGATACGCGGGGACGAGGAACAGCCGTTTCGCCCATCCCGGGAGCATGCCGATCAGCAGTTCCATGGTCACCATCTCGCCACGCTGGAACGCCGCGCCCGCGAACAGGAAGGTCATCCACACCAGCAGGTAGCGGCAGACTTCCTCCGCCCAGATGATCGCGTCCGAAAGCACGTAACGGTAGAAGACCTGCAGGCTCATCAACACGACCATGGCGGCCATGACGGCGGCAGCCAGAGCGCCCACGGTGCGCACGTATCCGAGTTGGAACGACTGGACGTTCATCCGTGTCTACCCGTTCCGCTTATGTAGCCGGCACAGCGCAAAACTGCGCCACCAGCGCCGAAGCCTGGTTGCGCAACATGGACTGGTCGGATCCCACGACGAACAGGTTCGCGCCCATGCCAGCAAAGCGCGCGACCTCGCGGGTGTCGCCGAGGAACACGCCCACCGGCATGCCCGCCTTGCGCGAGCCCTCGCAGATGCGCTCCACGGCGCGGTCCACGGTCGCGTGGTTCACGTCGGTGACGCCGTAGGACATCGCCAGGTCAGCTCGGCCGATGAACAGGCAGTCCACGTCCCTGACCGCGGCGATGGCATCGATGTCGTCAACGGCCTCGCGGTCTTCGACCTGGCAGACCACGACGGTGTCGCGATCCGCGGCCTCGACCATCGCCGCCATGCCGACCCGGCCGTAGCCGCCGGCCCGCGGCGAGTTCGAGAAACCGCGCACGCCGCCACGGTAGCGGCTGATGGCGAAGGCACGGGCCGCGTCGTCCGCGGACTTGGCATGGGGCACCAGCAGGCCGGCCGCGCCCATGTCCAGGACGTCCAGCGCCGTGCGCGCCGCGTCATCGGGGATCCGCACCAGCGCCGGCATCCCCGCGGCGCGTGCCGCGAGCAGGCACAGGTCCATCTGGTTGCGGTCGAAGGGGGCGTGCTCCGCATCCACGACGATGAAGTCCAGCCCGCTGGCCCCCAGGACCTCGACGGTCTGGTGGCAGGCGGTCTTGAGGAAGGTGCCGACGACGCGTTCGCCGCCGCGCACCCGCTCCCGGAACGACTGGGGCATCGCGTTCAGGCCTTCTTCTTGGCCTTGTCGATCTCGGCGAACTCGGCCTCCTGGTACTTCACCAGGTGCGCGTAGTCGCTGCGTATCGGCGCGAACACGTCGAGGTTGAGCGCCACCTCGTCGCCGACCGGCTCCGCGTAGTGGATGGTGTGCGGGGGCACGCGGATCATGCTGCCCGGGGTCATCTCGAACACCTCGTCGCCGACGTGGTAGTTGAGGCGGCCCTGCACGCAGATCGCGATCTGCTCGAAGTCGTGCTTGTGCGGGTTGACCTGGATGTTGGGCTCCACCCAGTTCATCACCATGATCACGTCCTCGCCGCGGAACCCGACGCGCTCTATGCCCTTGCGCACGAACTCGCGATCCAGCGTGTTCCAGTTGACCATCGTTGCCTTCGCCATGCTGCCTCCGTTGCCCGGGCGGGAAGGACCCGCCCGCCTGTTGAACGCCGCTGATTACCTGCCGGACTCGATGCGCTGCGTCGTCTCAACGATGGTGGCGATCATCTTGTCCTTCGCCACCCACTGGTCGACGATCGGCTTCATCTGCGCGCGGATCTGGGCCATCTCGGAGAATTTGTAGAACTGCACGCCCTTCTTGCGCAGCGTCTCGGCCTGGACTTCCTCGTCCTTCTTGGAGGCGGCGACCTGCCCGGGAACGATCTCGCGCGCTGCGTCGACCATCGCCTTCTGCAGCTCCGGCGGCAGGCGGTCGAACTTCGCCTTGTTCATGGTGAGCGCGAACGGCCAGAAGTAGTGGCCCGTGTAGGTGAAGTGCTTGGCCGGCTCCCACATGTTCTCGCCCTCGACCGAGGACACGTTGATCTCGACCGAGTCGATCACCTTGGTCTGCAGCGAGGTGTACACCTCGCCGTAGGCGATGCCCACCGGCGAGGCGCCGGTGGCTTCCCACATGGCCTTGTGCAGCGGCACCGGCACGATGCGGGTCTTCAGGCCCTTGAAGTCGGCGATCTTCTGCACGGGACCCTTGGCCGAGAGGAAGTGGCGCTGGCCGCCCTCGCCGATCGCCAGGCCCTTGAGGCCGGCAGAGGACAGGTCGTCCAGCAGCGCCTGAACCGCGGGGGAGGTGGCGACCTTGGCGAAGTTCTCGTAGCTGGAGATCATGAACGGCATCTGCAGCGCGTCGAACGCGGGCTTCTTCACCACCAGCGGGAACAGCACGGTCGACACCAGGGACGCGTCGATGGTGCCCGCCACCGTCCCCTCGAGGCACTGGCGGTCATCGCACAGCTGGCGCGCGGGGAACAGCTGGACCTCGATCTTGCCGCCGGATTTCTTCTCGACGGCGTCCTTGAACATCACGCCGAAGGTGTGGAACGGGTGCGTGGTCGCCGTCCCGTAGGCGATGCGTACGCGCTGCGGCGCCTGGGCGTGGACGTTGGCCAGCGGTGCCGCCAGTAGGGCTGCGACGATTGCAATGCCGATGCGCTTCATGTGGTTTCTCCTCGATGGCCGCTTCACGCGCGGCGGGTGGGCTCGTGCCCCATGCTCGGCGCGCGTGGTCGCGCGTCCTTCTCGGTGTTTCAATCACCGGAACAGTGTTGCATTGAGCGAAACAAGTATAGGATGCCGCGCTGTGGAACGTCAACGCACCGCGCGGCCTCGTGGGCCCTGCGCATGCTGCTTTGCACAACGATCGGAGGCGCCACTTGCCTGAAAGCAAACGTGTCCTGCTGGTGTTCTGCCATCCCGAGCACCGCTCCTTGAACGGCGCGTTGCGGGAGCAGGCTCTGGCCACCTGCGCCACGCAGGGCTGGTCGGTCGAGGAGTCCGACCTCTATCGCATGGGATGGAAGGCGACGGTGGACCAGGCCGATTTCCCGGCGGAGGACGCTGCCCAGCCGTTTCGCCCGGGCGCGGCCTCGCGTCGCGCGACCGCAGGCGGCACGCTGACGCAGGATGTCCTCGCCGAGCAGGACAAGATCCTGCGGGCCGATGCGATCGTGTTCCAGTTCCCGCTGTGGTGGTTCGGGCCGCCCGCGCTGCTCAAGGGTTGGTTCGACAGGGTCTTCAGCAACGGCTTCGCCTACGGGCTGGCCGATCCCGCCACCGGGCGCAGCCTGCGCTATGGCGAAGGCCGGCTGCGTGGCAAGCGCGCGATGCTGTCGGTCACGGCGGGCGGGCTCGAACCGCATTTCTCCGGACGAGGCGTGAACGGCCTGCTCGAGGACCTGCTGTTCCCTATCACCCACGGCACGCTGTTCTACGCCGGACTGTCGGTGCTGCCGAGCTTCGCGGTGCATGGTGCCAACCGGGTGGAGCCGGCACAGTTCGAGGCAGCGCGCGACGCCTTTGCGGCGCGCCTCGCAAGCCTGTTCGACGGCGCCGGGATACCCTACCGATCCCAGAACGGCGGCGACTACGACGAGCGGCTTTGCCTGCGAGCCGGCGCCGCACCGGGACGCGAAGGCCTGGTGCTGCACCGGGCAGACGCCTGAGGCCCAGGTCGCAAACGGCCCCGCGCGCAGCAGCGCAAGAAGAGGAACACGGAATGGCAACCAACACCAGGGTCCGCATCGGATCGGTCGAGCTGAAGAACCCGCTGGTCTGCGGGTCGGGCGAACACACGATGACCGTCGCGGGCATGCGCGCGGCGCTGGCCGCAGGCGCAGCCGCCGTGGTGGCGAAGTCGGTGAACGAATCCGAGGCCGCGCGCCGGCAACTGGACGGCACGGACTACGTGCTGCTGGATGCGGCGTGGAACCCCCTGCCCTGGGACTTCGATCCGCCGGCGGACGCGCAACTGCTGTGCCGCTCCGGCCTGTCGCAGACCGGCTTCGACACCTGGCTCGCCGAGCTGGTGGAACTCGACGGCGAGGCGCGCAGGGCCGGCGCCTGGGTCATCCCCAGCCTGATCCTCGCCGGCCTGCCGCAATGCGTGGAGTACGCGCGGCGCATCGAGGCGGCGGGACTGCGGGTGCTGGAGCTGAACATCGGGGCGCCACACGGTCCGGAGGCGGCGCGCGGCGCCATCATCACCGAACGCGAGGCCAACCGGGTCCGGGAGATCACGCAGGCGGTGCGCGCGGCAGTGAAGCTGCCGCTGTGGATCAAGCTCACCGGCCAGAGCGAGGACGTGGTCGGGCTGGCGCGCGCGGCGCGGGAGGGCGGCGCCGATGCGGTGATCATGATGGGACGTTTCCTCGCCATGGTGCCGGACCTGGACTCGCAGGCACCGGTGCTGGGAACCAGCGCCGCGCTCGGCGGCCCATGGGCGCTCGCCCTCACCTGCCGCTGGATCGCTTTGACCCGGCGCGCGCTCGGCGCGGACTATCCACTGATCGGCACCAACGGCGCGCGCAACGGCCGCGACATCGCCCGTTTCCTGCTCGCAGGCGCGACCGCCGTGGAGATGACCTCGGCCGTCATGGCCGGTGGCACGCGGGTGGTGGCGGAGTCGCTCGCCGAGTTCGGCGACTACCTCGGTTCGCGCGGCCAAAGCGCGCAGGACCTGGTCGGCCTGGCGGCGGATCGCATGCAGGCCTACTCGGAACAGAAGTCGCGGCCCGGGATCTGGCGCGAGTTCGTGGAGCCGGCGGCGCGCTGAAGGACTGCGCGCCGGGGCGATCAGCTTGCGGGCGTCAGACCGGCGAAATCCAGGATCCGCCCCACCTGCTCGGGAAAGCTCCTGAGGCTGTGGTCGCCGCCCTGCTCCACCACCTGTTGCGCGCCGGCGTAACGTGCCACCGCGTACCGGTAGTCAAGCACCTCGTCCCCGGTCTCCACCAGCAGCAGGTAGCGAGAGGGCGTGATCACGGGAACGTAAAGGGACTGCCATTCGCGCAGGTGTTCCTCGGTCAGGGTCCACTTCTCGGCCGTGTACAGGTTCTGCTGCAGGCCGAGGTAGGCGCGCAGACCGATGTGCGGGTCCACCGCGGGATTCACCAGCACTGCGTTGGCGTCATGCCGTTCCGCCAGCCAGGTGGCATAGAACCCGCCAAGCGAGGAACCGAGGAACGTGAACCGCATGCCAGGCTTGGCGGCACGCCGGGCCGCCATCAGCGCCTCGACCGTGGCGATGGCGTCCAGCGGCCGGGTCGGCAAGGCGGGACAGGCGTAATCATCCGCCAGTCCGCGCTCGGCCAGCCAGCGGCCGAACCAGCTGGCCTTGTGCGAGCCGGGGGAGGAGTTGAAGCCGTGCAGGTAGATGATCATGGTGGCCGCCCAGCGCGACGGTTCAGCGCGCGGCCAGCCGCGCCAGCAGCTTGTCGTGGATGCCGCCGAATCCGCCATTCGACATCACCAGCACATGGTCGCCGGGACGACTCGCAGCGGCAATCGCCTCGACCAGCGCGGGCAGCGCGTCGTGGCACTGCAGCTTCGCCCCCAGCGGCGCGAGCGCGGCGCCCGCATCCCAGCCCAGGCCCTGCGTGTAGCAGAACACCAGGTCGGCCGCAGTGAGGCTGCCGGGCAGCGCGTCCTTCATCACGCCCTGCTTCATGGTGTTGGAGCGCGGTTCCAGCACCGCAAGGATGCGGCCGTCGCCGAGTTTGCGCCGCAGTCCGCCCAGCGTGGTCGCGATGGCCGTCGGATGGTGGGCGAAGTCGTCCACCACCGTGACACCGCCGGCCGTGCCGCGCGTTTCCATGCGCCGCTTCACGTTGACGAAACGGCCCAGTGCGTCCGCGGCCCGGTCGGCTGGCACGCCGGCATGGACAGCGGCCGCGATGGCAGCCAGTGCATTGCTGCGGTTGTGGGCCCCCAGCAGGGACCAGCGCACGGCGCCCACCGCCTTGCCATCCCTGGACACCTCGAAGGCCTCTTCCCCCTCCCCGGCCTGCCAGCCCCTGGCACGGTCCGCGCCGTCGAATCCCTCCACGGGAGTCCAGCAACCCCGGGCCAGCACCCGGTCCAGCGCGGTTTCGGCGGAATTGGCGACAATCAGGCCGTTACCGGGAATTATGCGTACGAAGTGGTGGAATTGCGTCTCGATAGCCGCAAGATCAGGGAAGATGTCTGCGTGGTCGAATTCCAGGTTGTTCAGCACCGCCGTCTTGGGGCGGTAATGGACGAATTTCGACCTTTTATCGAAAAATGCGGTGTCGTACTCATCCGCTTCGATGACGAAGAGCGAAGATGCGCCCAGGCGGGCCGACAAGCCGAAGTTCATCGGCACCCCGCCGATCAGGAAGCCCGGCGCCTTGCCGGCGTCCTCCAGGATCCAGGCCAACATGGAGGAAGTCGTCGTCTTTCCATGGGTTCCGGCAACTGCGAGCACCCACTTACCGGCAAGAACGGTTTCGGCAAGCCATTGCGGCCCGGACACATAGCGCTCGCCCTGCGCAAGAACGGCTTCCATCAGCGGATTGCCGCGGGTGACCACGTTGCCGACCACCCACAGGTCAGGCTTGAGCGACACCTGCCCGGCGTCAAAGCCTTCCACCAGTCCGATGCCGGCGGCTTCCAGTTGCGTGCTCATCGGCGGGTAGACATTCGCGTCGCAGCCGGTGACGGTGTGGCCGGCTTCGCGCGCGATCAGCGCGATGCCGCCCATGAAGGTGCCGCAGATGCCGAGTATGTGGATGTGCATGGAGGCGTTCCTGCCAGGACGGGCAGGGTGGGAAAGCGCGGATTCTAGCCCCGATCCCCCGTCGGCACGCCGTTTCCGTCGGCGATCGGGCGCTGCCACGGGTCAGCGGGCGGCGGCGCGCTATCATGGCCGCCATCCTGAACGTGCCGCAGGCGAACGACATGCCCAAGGACAGGTCCCGACAGCAGTGGATGCGCGCCAGCATCGCCGCAGCCGCCGCCCGGTTGATGGCCGAGGACGGCATAGAGGACTTCGCATTGGCCAAGCGCAAGGCCGCAAGGCAGCTGGGCGCAACCGACACCCAGGCACTGCCCGGCAATGACGAGGTCGAGGCGGAACTGCGTGCCTACCTGGCGCTGTTCCAGGGCGACGAGTCGCGCGAGCGCCTGCGCTACCTGCGCGAGACTGCGCTGGAAGCGATGACTGTGCTGGAGCCGTTCCGGCCCTACCTGGCCGGCGCGGTGCTGAACGGCACGGCCGGGCGCTACAGCGAGATCGACCTGCAACTGTTCACCGACGATGCGAAGGCCGTGGAATTCTTCCTGCTGAACCGCAAGGTCCCTTACGAGGTCGCCGACGAGCGCCGGGTGGCGGGCGACCGCGATCGCGAAGTCACGGTCCTGCGCGCGGACTGGGACGGGGTGCCTATCAACCTGGCGGTGTTCATGGCCAATGAGGAGCGCGGCGTGGTGCGCAGCGCCCACGGCGGGCGACCGATCGAGCGCGCCAGCGTGCGCGCAGTGGCCGAATTGCTGGACCAGCATGGCTGAGCCGGGGACCGCCAAGGCGCGCAACCTGGTCAACGGAATCGCGGTCGTCGTGATGGCCACGGTCGCCACCGCTGCCGGCATCTGGCTGCAACGCAGCGGGGAGACACCCACCATCGAGTCAGCGCTTGCCAACCTGTCCCTGCCGGATTCCGGCGGGAAGGCCCAGAGCCTGGCCCAGTGGCGCGGCCAAGTCGTGGTGGTCAACTTCTGGGCGACCTGGTGCGAGCCCTGCCGCAAGGAAATGCCCGCCCTGGAGGCGGCCCAGAAGCAGTTTGGTCCTAACGGCCTTCAAATTGTAGGCATCGCCATCGATTCACCCGGTAAAGTCGCCCAATTCGCCAAAGAAGTCGGCGTCAGCTACCCACTGGTGATTGGCGGACTGGAGACCATCGAGATGATCCGCGAACTGGGCAACAAGGCCGGCGGCCTGCCCTTTACAGTGGTCCTGGACCGGCAGGGAAGGGTTAGGGCGACCCATCTTGGCGAGCTTTCCGGGGCCGATATCGAACGCCTGGTGCGTCCGCTTCTGGGTTGAGGCCGCCCGCGCGCGCTTTTTCGCAGGCCTGAACGGCAAAGTCTGGACATCTTGCCGGCATTTGCGGCAAACTTGCTGGCATGTCTACTGCAAAACCCGGCCCGGCCGGCAATGCCCGAAGCCGCGCCAAGCGCAAGATTCTGGTCCTGAATGGCCCCAACCTGAACCTGCTGGGTGCCAGGGAGCCGCACCTGTATGGTCGCGAAACCCTGGCCGACATCAACCGCAGGCTGGAGCGCAGCGCCAAGCAGAAGGGCGCGGCACTCGCCTGCTTCCAGAGCAACCACGAAGGCGTGCTGATCGACCGCGTGCATGCGGCCCGGGTAGAGGCCTTCGACTGGATCCTGATCAACCCGGGCGGACTGACGCACAGCAGCGTGTCCCTGCGCGACGCCCTGTCCGCGGTCAAGATCCCGTTCATTGAAGTGCACCTGTCCAACATCCACGCCCGCGAGCCGTTCCGGCACCACTCGTACTTCTCCGACCTGGCCGCTGGAACGATCTGCGGCCTGGGCAGCCGGGGTTACGACCTGGCGCTGGACTACGCGCTGTCAGCCGGCTGAGCGGCCGGTTCCGCGGCGCCGCAATGCGGTGCCGGAGCCGGCAAGCCGGGTACGCCCGGCGCGACGAACCCTGAGACCCTGCGCCGAGCAACCTGCGGGAAGGAAATCCAAGAGATGGACCTAAGAAAACTCAAGTCATTGATCGAACTGGTGCAGGAGTCCGGGATAGCCGAGCTCGAGATCACCGAGGGCGAGGAGCGCGTCAAGATCGTCCGCGGCATGCCGCCCGGCCGCGAACCGGCGCCGGTGCTGGTGCCGGTGGCGGCCCCGGTCGCGGCCGCACCGGTCGCACCCCCTGCCGCGGCACCGGCGGCGCCCGAGGTACCCGAGGGCCACACCCTGAAGTCGCCCATGGTCGGCACCTTCTACCGGTCGTCCGCGCCCACGGCCAAGCCGTTCTGCGAAGTCGGCGACACGGTCAAGAAGGGCCAGACCATCTGCATCATCGAGGCGATGAAGCTGATGAACGAAATCGAGTGCGACAAGGACGGCGTGGTCAAGGCCGTCCTCGTCGAGAACGGCCAGCCGGTGGAATACGGCGAGCCGCTCATCCTGATCGCGTGAAGCGGGACGCCGGCCGACCGCGCCGGGTCCCCGCATTGCAGGCCTGAACATGTTCGAGAAGATCCTCATTGCAAACCGTGGCGAGATCGCGCTGCGCATCCAGCGCGCGTGTCGCGACATGGGCATCAAGACAGTCGTCGTGCACTCCGAGGCCGACAGCGAGGCCAAGTACGTCAAGCTGGCCGACGAATCGGTGTGCATCGGCCCGGCCGCCTCGGCGGGGTCCTACCTCAACATCCCGGCGATCATCGCCGCGGCGGAGGTCACAGACTCCGAGGCGATCCACCCCGGCTACGGTTTCCTGTCGGAGAACGCGGACTTCGCCGAGAAGGTGGAGAAATCCGGCTTCGTGTTCATCGGCCCGCGCCCTGAGACCATCCGGCTGATGGGCGACAAGGTCAGTGCCAAGCAGACCATGATCAAGGCGGGCGTGCCCTGCGTGCCGGGCTCCGACGGACCCTTGCCCGAGGAACACGAGGAGTGCGTGCGCATCGCGCGCAAGGTCGGCTACCCGGTGATCATCAAGGCGGCCGGCGGCGGCGGCGGGCGCGGCATGCGCGTGGTGCACACGGAGGCGGCGCTGAAGAACGCGATCGCGATGACGCGCGCCGAGGCGGGCGCGGCATTCGGCAACCCCATGGTGTACATGGAGAAGTTCCTCGAGAACCCCCGCCACATCGAAATCCAGGTGCTTGCCGACGAGCACAAGAACTACATCTACCTGGGCGAGCGCGACTGCTCCATGCAGCGGCGCCACCAGAAGGTGATGGAGGAGGCGCCGGCACCCGACATCACGCCGCGCCAGCGCGCGCGCATCGGCGAGCGTTGCGTCGAGGCCTGCCGCCGCATCGCCTACCGTGGCGCGGGCACCTTCGAATTCCTCTACGAGAACGGCGAGTTCTACTTCATCGAGATGAACACGCGCGTCCAGGTCGAGCACCCCGTGACCGAGATGGTGACCGGCGTGGACATCGTCCAGGAGCAGATCCGGGTGGCCGCCGGCGAACGCCTTTCCAAGCGCCAGCGTGACGTCGAGATCCGCGGCCACGCGATCGAGTGCCGGATCAACGCCGAGGACCCCTTCAACTTCACGCCCTCGCCGGGGCGCATCACGTCCTACCACCCGCCCGGCGGCCCCGGCATACGCGTGGACTCGCACGTGTACCAGGGCTACGCGGTGCCGCCGAACTACGACTCGATGGTCGGCAAGATCATCGCCTACGGCGCAGACCGCGACCAGGCGCTGCGGCGCATGCGCATCGCGCTGTCCGAAATGGTGGTGGAGGGCATCAAGACCAACCTCCCGCTGCACCGCGAGCTGCTGCTCGACACCAGCGTGGTCAAGGGCGGATTCTCGATCCACTACCTCGAGAACAAACTCGCGCAGAGCAAGAAGCGCGGGGAATCGAAGTAAGCCCGCGCACATGGCGCACAAGGCGCTGATCGTCGAGCTGGAGGCCGCGCAGGCGGACGCGCTGGGCGATGCGCTGCTGGAGCTGGGCGCGCTCGCGGTCAGCGCCGACGATCCGGCCGCAGGCACGCCCGACGAGGTTCCGCTGTTCGGCGAGCCGCGCACGCCGGGGGAGATGTCCGACGCCGACTGGAAATCGGACGAGCGCCACACCTGGCCACGGTTGCGCCTTCGCGCGCTGCTCGAGGAATCGGCCGACGCCGACGCGATGCTGGCCGCAGCCTGCGCCAGCGCGGGCATTGCGGCGCCTGGCGCGCACGACGTCGAGACCGTGCCGGAGCAGGACTGGGTGCGGCTGACGCAGGCGCAGTTCACGCCCATCCAGGTCGGCCGCCGCCTCTGGATCGTGCCCAGCTGGCACGAGGCGCCGGATGCGGACGCGATCAACATCGCGCTGGACCCGGGCGCGGCCTTCGGCACCGGCAGCCACCCGACAACGCGGCTTTGCCTGGCCTGGCTGGAGCAGCGCCTGCAGCCCGGGGACACGGTGCTCGACTACGGCTGCGGCTCGGGCATCCTCGCGATCGCGGCGATGAAGCTGGGCGCGGCCAGCGCCAGCGGCGTGGACATCGATCCGGTCGCGGTACTGGCAGCGCGCGACAATGCGGCGCGCAATGATGTCGCGATCGGGTTCAGCGTCGCGGACCAGCCGGGCGATGCACCGGCCAGCGTGGTCGTGGCCAACATCCTCGCCAACCCGCTGCGCGTGCTCGCGCCGCTGCTTGCCGGGCGCACCGCGCCGGGCGGCCGGATCGCGCTCGCCGGCCTGCTGACACCGCAGGCCGACGAGCTGCTTGCAATCTACGCGCGCTGGTTCGACATGGCCGTGTTCGGACATGAAGAGGGCTGGACCTGCCTCGAAGGCGTGCGCAAGCAGGGAGGCAGCTGATGGCCGAACTGTTCGCATCCGCATCCAGCGAGGGCGGCGTCACGCGCTGCCCGTCGTGCCGCACCGCGTTCCGCGTGCATGCAGAGCAACTCGCGCAGCACGGCGGCATGGTGCGCTGTGGCAAGTGCGACCATGTGTTCAACGCGCGCGACCACCTGATCGTCGCGCCCGCCGCCCAACCGCGCGGGTCGTCCATGGAGCTGGCAGCGACCCCCATGCCGGCGCATGCAAACCTGCAGGAGCCGCCTGCTGCGGCGGCCGCGCCCACCGAACCGGCGCTCGACGCTGACGCCCGGCCGCATGCCGTCCCGGAACCCGGTCCTTCGCCGTCAGTGCCGCATTCCGATGCGATACCGGCCGAACTGGGGCCTGCCCAGACAGTGTTGGCCTGGCCCTTCGCCGCGCCGGTCCCGCCCGCCGGCTATGCGCGCAACCCGACCAGCCACACCGAGGCGCGCGTACAGCCACGGACCATGGCGATGCCCGCGGACGAGGCTCCGGCAGATCCGGTTGCCGCATCGCCGGACGACCTGCAACCGGCGCACGACGATGCCTTCCCGCCGCTGCGCCACGAACCGCTGGACACGCCGGACGAAACGCCCGCACCACTACTAGAGCCACAGCCCCCCGACGCGCTCCAGCGCAACGTGCCCCTGCCATTGATCGAGGCCATGGGCACGGCGCAGGCGTCGATACGCGCAGACGACCACGTGCATGCCGGCGCCTCGCTGGACGAGCTCGACTTCGGTCCACGCCGCAAGCCGGCGCGGACCGGCGCCGCATGGGTGCTGGCCGGCCTGCTGCTGGCGTGCGCGCTGGTGCTGCAGGTGGTCTACCAGTACCGGGGCGACATTGCCATACTCGTCCCGGAAGCGCGGCCGATGCTGGCAGACGCCTGTGCGGCACTGGGCTGCGACCTGCCGCTGCCGCGGCTGGAGAAGCTGGTGTCCATCGAAGACTCCGACCTGCAGGCCGACACAACGAACCCGACGGTGATGGTGCTGTCGGCGGTACTGCGCAACCGCGCGCCCTTCGCCCAGTCCTATCCCGCGATCGAGCTGTCGCTGACCGACGACCGGAACGAGACCGTGGCGCGCCGCGTGCTCGGACCCGAGGAGTACCTGGCGCGCGCGCCCGCCAAGGATCCCAAGGAAGGCTTTGCCGCGACCACCGAACTGCCGCTCAAGGTGTTCATCGACGCCGGTGCGGTCAAGGCGACCGGTTACAGGCTGTACCTGTTCTACCCGTGATCCGCGCAGGTTTGGCGCGGCGCGATCCGGCGTGGGACCACGTGCCTTTTCGACTATCCTTCGCACCCCGAATTCCCGCACCGCATGTCCAACCCCAGCCAGACCGACAGCACCCCAGGAGATCCGCATGGCCAGCGTCACGCTTCGAGGCAACCCCATCCCCGTCAACGGCAATCTGCCCGCCAAGGGCCAGGCCGCGCCCGCGTTCAGCCTGGTGGGCCAGGACCTGAAGGACGTCACGCTCAAGGACTTCGCCGGCAAGAAGAAAGTGCTCAACATCGTCCCCAGCCTGGACACGCCGACCTGCGCCACCTCCACGCGCAAGTTCAACGAGAAAGCCGCCGCGCTGGGTGACACCGTGGTGCTGTGCATCTCCGCTGACCTGCCGATGGCGGCCAAGCGCTTCTGCGCCGCCGAGGGCATCCAGAACGTGGTCACGCTGTCGACCATGCGCGGACGCGAATTCATGAAGGACTACGGCGTGGAGATCGGCGCCGGCCCGCTGGCCGGCGTGACGGCACGCGCGGTGGTGGTGCTGGATGCCAACGACAAGGTGCTCCATTCGCAGCTGGTCGCCGAGATCGCCGACGAACCCGACTACGACGCCGCGCTGGCGGCGCTGAAGTAAGGAAGGCGACACCACATGAAAACGCTCATCTGCGGTTCCATCGCCTACGACAACATCATGGTGTTCGGCGGGAAGTTCAAGGACCACATCCTTCCCGACCAGATCCACATCCTGAACGTTGCCTTCCTGGTGCCGGACCTGCGGCGCGAGTTCGGCGGCTGCGCCGGCAACATCGGCTACAACCTGAAGATGCTGGGCGGCGACCCGCTCATCATGGCGACGGTCGGTTCCGACTGCGGCCCGTACAACTACCGCATGGACCGGCTGGGCCTGTCTCGCCAGTGCGTGCGCGAAGTGCCGGAATCGCTCACCGCGCAGGCATTCATCACCACCGACCTGGACGACAACCAGATCACCGCCTTCCACCCCGGCGCGATGAACCACTCGCACCTCAACCGCATCGACGCATCGCTGGGCGCGGGCCTGGCCATCGTCGCCCCGGATGGCCGTGACGGCATGCTGGGCCACGCGCGCGAACTCGCCGCGGCAGGCATTCCCTTCGTGTTCGACCCGGGCCAGGGCCTGCCGATGTTCTCGGGCGAAGAGCTCATGGCCTTCATCGGCCAGGCGACCTATGTCGCGGTGAACGACTACGAAGGGAAACTTCTGGAGGAGAAGACCGGTCAAACCCTGGAAGCGCTGTCCAGGCACGTGCGTGCCCTGGTGGTGACGCGGGGCGCGGAAGGATCCGCGATCTTCGCCGAGGGTCAACGCCACGACATCCCCTGCGTTAAGGCTGTAGAGTTGGTCGACCCGACCGGGTGCGGCGATGCCTACCGCGCCGGACTGCTGCACGGCATCGGACAGGGCTGGGACTGGCAGACCACCGGGCGGCTCGCCTCGCTGCTGGGTTCGCTGAAGATTGCCTCGCGCGGCGGCCAGAACCACGAGCTTTCCCCCGAAATCGTCCGGGCGCAGTTCAAGAAGCACTTCGGAACCGACCTGCCCACGTATTGATCCAATGAGCTGATGGAATGAGGAACACACCATGACACCGACCCTACGCACCGCAGCAATCGTCCTCGTCGCAGCCGGCGCCCTCGCGGGTTGCGCCGCGCCATCCTCGTCCGGAAGCGTGTATTCGTCCGGGCAGGCGCGCCAGGAGCAGACGGTGCGCATGGGCGTGGTGGAGTCGGTGCGCGAGGTGCAGCTCGAGGGCGGCAAGGGCCCGGTGGGCGCGATTGCCGGTGGCGTGGTCGGCGGCGTCGCGGGCTCGGCGGTGGGTGGCGGACGCGGATCCACCATCGGCTCGGTGCTGGGCGCGGTCGCGGGCGGCGTTGCCGGCCAGGCGCTGGAGCGTCGCGTCACCGAGAAGAAAGGCCTGGAAATCACCGTGAAGCTGGACAACGGCGAGCTGCGCGCGATCACCCAGGAAGCCGACGAAACGTTCCGTCCGGGCGAGCGCGTGCGCCTGCTGTCGGGCACCGGCGTCACCCGCGTCACGCACTGAGGCCCGCTGCCATGGCCGCGGCAGCACGCGGGAATCCGTAGCAAAATGAGCCACTTGCGTTGATTTTACGGAGTGGCGATGTCGGACCCCCTGCCGGACCCGGTACCCGAGCTGCGTTCGGAACCGGATACAGTGCTGGCGCTGACCGAGGTGGCGCACGGCGGCGGCCTGTACGACGGGCAGGGCGTGTTCTTCGACGCACGGACCGCCGGCGGCGAAACGGTGCGCGTGGTGCTGCCGCACACCCATGTATCCGCCTTCATCGCGCAGCTGGTCGCCTTCGCCGGCGAAGCGAAGAAGGTCCGCGACGAGCGCGACGAACAGTCCGGGGCCGGGGACGATGACGAGGGCGGCGAATCCGAGGCCAGGCCCGACGCGAACGTGGAGTACACGCAGATGCTCAATTTCCAGGGCATCCAGATCTCGCCACTCGCCGACCTCAGCGGCGTGGCCTTCCAGTTCCTGATCCAGCCCGGCGTGACCATGGTGTTCCCGCTGGGTACGCGCTTCCTGCCGCAAGTAGCCGCCTCACTGATGAAGTGGCACGGCAACCTGCAGGCCGCACCGGGCGAGCAGTAGTCCGGTGCCGGGCGCGGCACCTTATCCGCTGCGCCTGGCGCGCCTGGCGCGGCTCGCACTGCACCTCGCGCGCGGCCTGGCAATCACCATGACACGCTACCCGCGCCTGTCGCCCCCGGCGCAGCGCGGCGAAGTGCGCCGCTGGTCGCGCCAGCTGCTCGCCATCCTGTCGGTGAAGCTCGATGCGGGCAACGCGCCGGACTTCCTGCCGCCGCGCTGCATGCTGGTGATGAACCATGTCTCATGGCTGGACGTGTTCGTCATCAACGCCTGGATGCCGGCCACC
Source organism: uncultured Pseudomonadota bacterium (assembly GCA_903909415.1). Next base: position 31,343 of record CAIVVS010000182.1, read on the forward strand.
TTCATCGCCAAATCGGAGGTGCGCGACTGGCCGCTGATCGGCGCCTTGTGCGTGCGCACCGGGACCCTCTTCATCGAGCGCGGCCGGCGCGCCGCGGTACGCCACGCGAACGCCGCGATCACCGATGCCATCACCCGCGGCGAGCTGGTGGCCGTCTGTCCCGAAGGCACCACCACGTTCGGTGACACGCTGGAACCGTTCCACGCCGCGCTGCTGCAGCCGGCGATCGCGGCCGGTGCGGTGCTGCAACCGGTGGCGCTGCGCTACACCGATGCGCAGGGGCACCACAGCATCGCCGCGGCCTACGTGGGCGAGACCAGCCTGCTGGGTTCGATATGGTCGCTGGTGTCGGCGCGCGAACTGGCAGCGGAACTGGCGTTCACGGCTTCGCTGCCGACGGCGGGGCGAGAACGACGGGGACTCGCGCGCGACGCGGAAGCCGCGATCGCGGCTGCGCTGGGCGTCGCCGCGCCAGCAAGGACAGGGGTCACCGGATCGCCGAGTACCCCGGGCAGTCCACCTGCACCAGACGGCGATCCTCCAGACGGATAGCGGACAGCGCACCGCCCCAGACGCAGCCGCTGTCCAGGCCCATGACGCGCTCGCCCAGGTGCAGGCCCAGCGCCGACCAGTGGCCGAACAGCAGCGCCGGTTCATCCGCGCCGGGCTTCCTGGCGTCGAACCATGGCAGGTAGCCCGGCGGCGCATTGGCCGACTCGCCCTTGGTCTTGAGCTCCATCTCGCCCCCGGGCGAACAAAAGCGCATGCGCGTCATGGCATTGACGATCACGCGCAGCCGGTCCGCGCCGGCGAGCGCATCGTCCCACGCAACGGGCTTTGCGCCGTACATGTGGGCGAGGAAGTGGTCCGGGTCGGGTCCGCTCAGCTCGGCCTGCACTTCGGCGGCGAGTCCAAGCCCGCGCGGCACGCTCCATCCCGGCAGCAAGCCGGCATGCACCATGGCCCAGCCGCCCTCCACATGCATCAAAGGTTGGGCACGCAGCCAGTCGAGCAGCGCGTCGCGGTCCGGCGCGGCAAGCACTGCTTCCAGCGTGTCGTCGTCGCGGCTCCGCGCATGGCCGCGCGCCACCGCAATCAGGTGCAGGTCATGGTTGCCGAGCACGGTGCGGGCGCGGGTGCCCAAGCCGCGCACGAAGCGCAGTACCTGCAGCGACTTGGGGCCGCGGTTCACCAGGTCGCCGACGAACCAGAGGGTGTCCCGGGCAGGATCAAAGCCTGCTTTCACCAGCAGGGCCTGCAGCTCGTCGAAGCAGCCCTGCACGTCACCGATTGCAAAGGTCGCCATGCCCCGATGCTACCGCAGCGGCGCCTGCCTTCCCGGCATGCGGCGGCGCGTATGGCGTTCGACCATGCCTTTGCCCATAATCGCCGCACAACAACAATGGGGAGGAAGAAATGAACCTGTTTTCCCGCAACACCCTGTCCGGCCTTTGCGCGTGCCGCCCGGCAACGGACACCTCGCGCCGGCGCTTCGTCACCGGCGGCACTGCGCTGCTGGGCGCCGCGGCATTCGGCCTGAACGGCTGCACCACCGCAACCACCGGCGCCCAGGCCGCGCACCGCATCGACGTTCACCACCACATCTCCCCGCCGGCCTGGCTGGACGAGATGCGCCGGACCAAGATGGCCAACCCGCCCATGGCCAACTGGTCGGTCCAGAAGACGCTGGAGGACATGGACCGCGCAGGCATCGCCACCTCGATGACCTCCCCGACCACACCGCAGGTCACCTACCTCGAGCCGGCGGTGGCCGCGCGCGTGGCGCGCGCTTCCAACGAGTACGCGAAGAAGCTGATGGGCGACCATCCGGGACGCTTCGGCGTGTTCGCCATGCTGCCCCTGCCCAACGTGGACGAGACGCTCAAGGAAATCGCCTACGCCTTCGACGTGCTCAAGGTGGATGGCGTCGGCATCATGACCAGCTACCGCGACAAGTGGCTGGGCCACCCGCAGTTCAACCCGGTGTGGGAGGAACTCAACCGCCGCAAGGCCACCGTCTACACCCACCCGACCGGCGCCAACTGCTGCGTGAACCTGGTGCAGGGCATCCCCGAGACGGTGGTCGAGTACGGCGCGGACACCACGCGCACCATCGCCAGCCTGATATTCAGCGGCGCATCCACGCGCTACAAGGACATCAACTGGATTTTCTCGCACGGCGGCGGCGCGCTCACCGCCTTCGCCGAGCGCTTCCTGGTCCAGATGGTCACCACTCCGCCGTACAACGCCACCTTCACGCGCGCGCGCGTCGAAGGCGAACTGCAGCGCTTCTACTACGACACCGCGCAGATCGCCAACGCCGTGACCATAGGCGCGCTGGCCAAGCTGGTGCCGGTATCGCAGATCGTCTACGGCACCGACTACCCGTACCGCACCGGGATCGACCACACCAACGGCGTGATCGCGAACTTCAGCGGCGCCGAGCGCGCCGCGGTCGAACGCGGCAACGCGCTGCGCATCCTGCCGCGCCTTCGCGCGTAGGTCCGCAGGGAACGCACCGGGCTGAGCGTGCTGCGCTCTCAGCCCGGTGCCGGGTCGAAGCGCCGGTACTGCACCGCCTCGGCCGCATGGGCCGCGGTGATGACCGTCGCGCCATCGAGGTCGGCGATGGTGCGCGCCACGCGCAGGATGCGGTGCGCCGCGCGCGCCGACAGGCCGAGCCGGCTGATCGACTGGCGCAGCAGCACGGTCGCCGGCTTGTCGGCGACGCAATGCGCATCGAGCTGCGCCGGTTGAAGGCTGGCGTTGTCGCAGCCCTGGCGCGTCAACATCACTTCGCGCGCCCGCGCCACGCGCTGCCGCACCGTGTGGCTGGCGTCACCCTCCCTGTCGCGAAGCAGGTCCTCCGGCGGCACGGCGGGCACTTCCATGCGGATGTCGATGCGGTCCAGCAGCGGACCGGACAGCCGCCCGCGGTAGCGTGCGATCCGGTCGGGCGTGCAGCGGCAGCGCCCGTTGTAGTGGCCGAGGTAGCCGCAAGGGCAGGGATTCATCGCCGCCACCAGCTGGAAGCGCGCCGGGAACTCCGCCTGGCGCGCGGCGCGCGAGATCGACACGCGCCCGGTCTCCAGCGGCTCGCGCAGCACTTCCAGCACGTCGCGCCGGAACTCCGGCAGTTCGTCGAGGAACAGCACGCCGTTGTGCGCGAGCGAGATCTCGCCCGGCTGGGGGTCGCTGCCGCCACCGACGATGGCGGCGCTCGATGCGGAATGGTGCGGCGAGCGGAACGGCCTGCGTCCCCAGTCGCGCGTGCGAAAGCCGCCCGAGCCGAGTGACTGCACCGCCGCCGCATCGATCGCCTCGGACTGCGTCATCGGCGGCAGCAGGCCGGGAAAGCGCGCGGCCATCATCGACTTGCCGGTGCCGGGCGGGCCGATCAGCAGCACCGAGTGTCCGCCTGCGGCCGCGACTTCCAGCGCGCGCTTCACCGCCGGCTGTCCGCGCACCTCGGCCAGGTCCGCGACCACCTCCGACGCCATCGCCATCGGCGCGGGCTCGGCGACGGCCAGTTCCTTCTGTCCGCAGAGCCACGCGCAGACCTCGAGCAGGCTGCTGGCCGCGAGCACGCGCGCATCACTGGCGAGCGCCGCCTCGGGCGCGCTGGCGGCGGGCAGGACGAAGGTCCGGCCGGCGCGCGCCGCGCCCAACGCCATCGGAAGGGCGCCGCGCACCGGGCGCAGCTCGCCGGTGAGCGACAGCTCGCCTGCGAACTCGTGGCCGGCGAGTTTGGCTGCATCGACCTGCCCGGAGGCGGCAAGGATGCCCAGCGCGATCGCGAGGTCGAAGCGACCGCTTTCCTTGCGCAGGTCGGCCGGCGCGAGGTTCACCGTGATGCGGCGCGCCGGAAACTCGAACTGCGAGTTCACCAGCGCGGCGCGCACGCGGTCGCGCGCCTCGCGCACCTCGGTGTCGGCCAGGCCTACGATGGAGAACACCGGCAGTCCGCTGGCGAGGTGGACCTCGACCAGCACTTCGGGCGAATCCAGGCCGGCAAGCGCGCGGCTGTGCAGTACGGCAACCGACATCGCGCGGCATCCCAAGGGCGCCCGCGGAAAGTCAGGGGCGCGACACCCGTCAAACGCCCGCGGGTACCGCTGCGTTGACGGCGCCGGCGCGGCAACGGCTCAGGACGGAGTCGAGCGGCCTTCGATTTCGGCCAGGCGCCGCTCCAGGTCCGCCAGGCGCTCACGCGTGCGTGCGAGCACCTTGGCCTGGACGTCGAATTCCTCGCGGGTCACCAGGTCCAGCCGGGCAAAACCGGCGGTGAGCACGGCGCGCAGGTTCTTCTCGAGGTCGCGTGCCGGGCTGGCGGCAAGGACCTCGGACAGGCGGGCCTGCAATTCATCGAGGAAGCGGGATGTGGCCATGGCGTGGGGGTTCGTTGATGGGACCGAATCGAGTCTAGCACCGGGCCACAGAGGCACCCCGTGGCGGCACCGACGGCGTGCGGTGCCGGAGGCGCCCGCACCAATACGGTGCGTAATCGTGTGGCGTCCTTGCCCGCATCACCATAAGTAATTGACATTGCAAGGAAATTGCCTTGGCACGCGTTCTGCTACCACATTGCGAGACCATGACAACTTTGGGAGAGAACCAATGCGCAGGACCCTGATCGCCGCATTAGTCGCCGCGGCTCTCGCACTGCCCGTTGCCGGCCACGCCCAAACCGCCCCCGCGGCAGCGTCACCGCACACCTTCACCGGCAACGTGGGCGTGTTCAGCCAGTACATATTCCGCGGGCTGACCCAGACCAACCGCAAGCCGGCGCTGCAGGGCGGCTTCGATTACTCGCATTCCTCGGGCTTCTACCTCGGCCTGTGGGGCTCGAACGTGAGCTGGTTCGAGGAAACCAACGTCAACACCATCGCCGCCCCGATCAAGCTGTCCCAGCCGGGCGGCGCGGGCGGCAACTTCACCGCCAATGCCGCGAACTCCAACAGCCTGGAAATCGACATCTACGGCGGCTACAAATTCAGCGTCGGCGACTTCGGCTTCGACGTCGGCCTGCTCCAGTACTGGTATCCCGGCACCTACAACAACCTGGGCGGCTATTTCAGCAAGCCGGACACCCTGGAAGGCTACGGCGCAGTGTCGTGGAAATGGCTCACGCTGAAGTACTCCCAGTCGACCGGCGACGCGTTCGGCGTGCGCAACTCCAAGGGCTCCAGCTACCTGGACCTGTCCGCGGCGATCCCTCTGGGCGACTCCGGCTTCACCCTCGGCCTGCACGCCGGCCACCAGAAGTACAAGGGCACCTCGCCGGTCTGGGCCTTCGGCTTCGCCGGCGGCAACGCCCCGAACAACAGCGCGCTGTCCTACACGGACTACAAGATCAGCCTGGCCAAGGACTGGCTGGGCCTCAGCTGGCAGGCCTTCTACACCCGCACCAACGCCAAGGGACGCACCACCGGCGGCATCCCGGCCACGACCAACGTCGTGTGGGAAAACGTCTACGGCAGGAACGTCGGTGACAGCAACCTGACCCTGGGCGTGTCGAAAACGTTTTGAGGACGACGGTGCGGCGCCTGGCTCGCAACCGGCGCCGCACCACATACGGAGAGCAACATGAAACTGGTTACCGCCATCATCAAGCCGTTCAAGCTTGACGAAGTGCGCGAGGCCCTGTCCGCCATCGGCGTGCAGGGCGTCACCGTCACCGAGGTCAAGGGATTCGGCCGCCAGAAGGGCCATACCGAGCTGTACCGCGGCGCGGAGTACGTGGTCGACTTCCTGCCCAAGGTGAAGATCGAGGTCGCAATCAAGACCGACATGCTGGACCAGGTGATCGACGCCGTCGAGAAATCCGCCAACACCGGAAAGATCGGCGACGGCAAGATCTTCGTGTTCGAACTGGAACAGGTCGTACGCATCCGCACCGGCGAAACCGGCGCCGACGCGCTCTGAGGGAGAACAACATGAGAAAGCTTTTCGCACTGCTCGCCGTCATCGGCGCGGTGGCATTCACGTCGCCGGCGATCTCGCCGGCATTCGCGCAGGACAAGGCGGCCGAGGCAACGAAGGCCGCGGAACCGGCCAAGGCGGCCCCGGCAGCCGAGGCCCCCAAGGCCGAGGCCCCGGCTGCAACCCCGGCCCCCGTTCCCAACAAGGGCGACATCGCCTGGATGCTGGTCTGCACGGCGCTGGTGATCATGATGGCGGTACCGGCCCTGGCGCTGTTCTACGGCGGCCTGGTCCGCTCCAAGAACATGCTCAGCGTGCTGATGCAGGTATTCGTCACCTTCTCGCTGATCACCGTGCTGTGGGTGGTCTACGGGTACAGCCTGGCGTTCACCGAAGGCAATGCCTACTTGGGCGGCCTGGACCGGCTGTTCTTCAAGGGCATGTTCGACCCGGCCAAGGGCGAGTTCGCGATGGCGGCCACCTTCAGCAAGGGTGTGGTGATCCCCGAGATGCTGTTCGCGGCGTTCCAGGCGACCTTCGCGGCCATCACCTGCTGCCTGATCGTCGGCGCGTTCGCCGAGCGCATGAAGTTTTCCGCCGTGCTGATCTTCATGGTGCTGTGGTTCACCTTCGCCTACCTGCCGGTCGCGCACATGGTCTGGTTCTGGATGGGCCCGGATGCCTACACCGATCCGAAGCTGGTGGACGAGCTCAACGCCAAGGCCGGGATGATCTGGCAGTGGGGCGCGCTCGACTTCGCGGGCGGAACGGTGGTGCACATCAACGCCGGCGTGGCCGGCCTGGTGGGCGCCTACATGGTGGGCAAGCGCGTGGGCTACGGCAAGGAAGCCATGTCCCCGCACAACCTGACCATGACCATGATCGGCGCCTCGCTCCTGTGGGTGGGCTGGTTCGGCTTCAACGCCGGCTCGGCGCTGGAAGCCGGCAACTCTGCGGTGCTCGCGTTCATGAACACCTTCCTGGCCACGGCCGGGGCGGTGATGTCCTGGACGCTGGTCGAGTGGATCTTCAAGGGCAAGCCCTCCATGCTGGGCGCCGCCTCCGGCGCGGTCGCCGGACTGGTGGCGATCACCCCGGCCGCCGGCAACGTCGGCATCATGGGCGCGCTGGTGATCGGCCTCATCGCCGGCGTGGTGTGCCTGTGGGGCGTGACCGGCCTGAAGAGGCTGCTCGGCGCGGACGATGCGCTGGACGTGTTCGGCGTGCATGCGGTGGGCGGCATCCTGGGCGCGCTGCTGACGGGCGTGTTCAATTCGCCCGACCTCGGCGGGCCCGGCTTCGTCACCGACTGGGTCACGGCCAAGACCGGGTTCACTTCCATCGGCGAGCAGTTCATCGTCCAGGCCAAGGCCGTGGGCGTGACCGTGGTGTGGACCGCCATCGTCGCCGCGATCGCCTACAAGATCGCCGACCTGCTGGTGGGGCTGCGCGTGACCGAAGAGGAAGAACGCGAAGGCCTGGACATCAACTCCCACGGGGAGACCGCGTACCACATGTAATGCGGGACGCGGTCCCTCGACCCAGGGGGATATGCAAGGGGGAGGCATCCGCCTTGCTCCAGGTCCTCCACGGGGAGACGGCGTACCACATGTAAGTTTCACGGCCGGGAAGGTTAGCCTTCCCGGCTGCCCTCTCGCGAGGGCGAAGCACGGGTTCTCCTCCTCCTCCTCGAACCCGGGTTTCAGCTTGAAAGGCGCCTGCGGGCGCCTTTTATTTCGCCTGGCGCGACAGTCGGCGGCGAAGGTGCTACCGGAACTGCGGGAGGCTAGCCGGCCGGACCGGTCAACCGGGCCAGCAGCGCGATCAGCTGGCGGCGCTCGGTGGCGCTGAGCGGCGCCGTCATGCGCGCCTCGTGCTCATGCACGCGGCGGGTGACCTTCTCGAGGAAACGCTTGCCGGCGGCCGTCAGCCGCAGGGCGTTGCTGCGCCGGTCCGGCCCCGGGCCGCGCTCCAGCAGGCCGCGGCGCTCCAGCCCGTCCAGCACCGGCACCAGCGAGGACCGGTCCAGGCCCACGGCGCGCGCCAGGCGCGACTGCGACAACCCGGGATTGGCCTGCACCAGCTCCAGCACGCCGACGCGCCCCGGGGAGATGCCCAGGCCCTTCATGCCCGCCTCGAAGTCGCGGAACACCGCGAGCTGGGCCACGCGCAGCTGGTAGCCGAGCAGGCCGGGCAGCATGCCTTGGTCCAGCGGCTCGGCGGCGGCCGGTGCGGCGGGGACCCGGCCGGCCGTGCGGGAGGTCGCGGTGCTGCGGCGCGGCAGGGCCGACTTGCGTGATTGTTTGGTATTCAAACGATTTGACACCCAATCGATCGTGTCTTAATGTACCACGCCTTCCAAACCGAACCTGATCCGAGCCCGGCCCGACCATGCCCCAGATACGCCTGGATGACACCGGCGAGACCATCGCCGCCGAGGACGGACAGACCATCCTCGACGCGCTGCTCGGCCACGGCATCGCCTTCCCGCACAGCTGCCAGGCCGGCAACTGCGCGAGCTGCAAGTGCGAGCTGGTGGACGGCGACATCATGGAGCTGGGCTATTCCGAGCACGCGCTGCCGCGCGAGGAGCGCGCGCAGGGCCTGATCCTCGCGTGCCGCACCCAGGTGTGGGGCGACACCACCATCCGCCGCGTCGACGCCGACGAACTGGTGCTGCATCCCTCGCGCATCCTGCCGTGCACGGTCACCGCGATCGAGCGCCTGACCCACGACATCAGCGAGCTGCGCATCGAGCAGGACGAGGGCGCCGCCTTCATGTTCTCCGCCGGCCAGTACGCGCAGGTGGAGTTCGGCCCCGGCATGGCGCGCCACTACTCGATGGCCAACACGCCCTCGGAGCGCGCCTTCGTGTTCCAGATCCGCCATATGCCCGGCGGGCGCACCAGCAGCCACGTCGCCACGCAGCTCAAGGTCGGTGACGCGGTGACGGTGCGCGGCCCGCACGGCACGTCCTACCTGCGCGACGCGCACGCCGGTCCGGTGCTGCTGGTCGCCGGCGGCTCGGGCCTCGCGCCTGTCGAATCCATCCTGCGCACCCTGCTCGGCCGCGGCTACCCGGAGCGCATCGCGCTCTACTTCGGGGTGCGCGCCGGGCGCGACGTCTACCATGAGGCGCTGCTGGAACAGCTCGCGCAGGAGCACGAGAACTTCCGCTACGAGGTGGTGCTGTCGGAATCGCCCGAGCCGGGACGGCGTTCGGGCTTCGTGCATGATGCAGTGGCATCGGACTACGCCGACCTTGCCGGCTTCAAGGCCTACCTTGCCGGCCCGCCGGTGATGGTGGAGGCGGCGACGGAAGTGCTCAAGTCCAAGGGCATGGCGCAGCGTGACATCCACGCCGACGCGTTCTACAACCAGGATCCGGCCTGAGCCCGGACCAGCCAGGAGGAGGCGACATGCCGGAGTGGGAAGAGCGCAATTCACTGGACGGTCGCGTCGCCATCGTCACCGGCGCGGCGCAGGGCATCGGCTACGCGATCGCCGAGGACCTGGCGCGGCACGGTGCCGCGGTGGTGATCGTGGACGCGGGCGTGGCGATCAACGGCGAGCCGCAGGACGCCCATGCCGCCGAAGCCGCGGCGGCGAAGCTGGTGGCCGCGGGCTACAAGGCCGCGGGCCTGCAGGGCGACGTCGGCGAGACCGCGACCTCGCTGGCCGCGGTGGCGCTGGCCAAGGACACCTTCGGCGGACTGGACATCCTGGTGAACAACGCCGCCATCATCCGCGACGGCTTCGTGTTCAAGTCCGACCCGGCGAACTGGGACGCGACCATCCGCACCAACCTCTCGGGCGCGTTCCGCATGGTGGCCGCGGCCACGCCGGTGATGCGCGACGCGGGCAAGACCGGCCGCGCGCCCGGGGCGATCGTGAACATCCTGTCCACCGCCGGCTTCTACGGCAACTTCGGCCAGGCGGCCTACGGTTCGGCCAAGGCCGGCCTGTTCGGCCTGACCCGCGTCGCGGCGCACGACCTGGCGCGCGCCAAGGTCACCTCGAACGCGGTGATCCCGTTCGCCGCCACGCGCGTCACCGAATCCATCGTGGCGGCCAACGAGGCGCAGGCCGCCTACAAGGACAAGGCGATGCAGGTACCGGCGGTGTATGTCGCGCGCCTGGTCACCTGGCTCGCCTCGCCCGGCGGGGCGCATGTCACCGGGCAGCTGTTCGGCGTGCGTGGGCGGGAGATGTTCCTGTTCTCGCAGCCGCGGCCGGTGGCGCGCATGGTGGTGCCGCAGGGCGCGCACGACCTCGCCGGCCTCGGCCAGGCGATCGCCGCCGACATGGCGCCGAAGTTCACCGACATGGTGACCGACCTCGAGTCGTTCTCCACCGACCCGGTGCTCTGAGCGCCGCGCCGACCAGACCGCGCCCGACATGATCGACTACCCGCAATCCTGGTTCTCGGTGCTCGGCGAGCCGCTCGGCACGAGCGAGCGCGAGGACATCGCGGGTTACCTGCGCGGGCTGGGGCTGGATGCTTCCACCGAAGTGCTCCAGGTCTCCAGCTGGGCCGAAGCCAGCTCGCTCACCCACCAGGCCACCGGCGAATGGTGGGCGCGCGAGGAAGCCGAGCGGAAACGCCTGGAGCCGCTGGCCAAACTCAGCCTGTCTGACCGCGACCTGATCACCGTGACCGACACCCTGCACGGCGCGGCCGCCGTGGCCGCCGCGCGCTCGGGCAACGCCGAGGCCGGCCTGATCAAGGCGGCCGCGGGCGCCGCCTTCTATGCCGTGTACCAGCACCGCATCGCACAGGCCGCGGGCGAGCCGGACACGCACCCCTTCACGCGCAAGTACGCGCTGTTCGCCGGCGGCCGTTGGCCGCTCGGGCTGGTCGGCGGGCGCTACGCGATTTTCTGATCCAGCACGCATCTTGATGAAAGGCAGCCAAGCATGAGCACCGAATACGTCATCCCCGCCTGGGACGTGCCGTCCCTTCCCGTCGTCGGCAGCAAGGCGCGCTTCCCCGTGCGCCGCATCTTCTGCGTTGGCCGCAACTACGTCGAGCACCAGAAGGAAATGGGCTCCGACGGTCGCGAGGAGCCGTTCTTCTTCTGCAAGGCCCCGCAGGGCCTGGTGGCGGTGGAAGAGGGCGAGACCAAGGCGATCCACTACGGCCTGATGACCCAGAACTACCACTGGGAAACCGAGATGGTCGCGGTGCTCTCCAAGGGCGGCTACAAGGTGAAGGCTGCCGACGCGAACTCGCTGATCTGGGGCTATGCGATCGGCCAGGACATGACCCGCCGCGACCTGCAGATTTCGCACCGCGAGAAGAAGCGCCCCTGGGACTTCGGCAAGGACTTCGACGAGTCCGCCGTGGTCGGCCCGGTGCACCCGGCCTCCAAGGTCGGCCACCCGAGCAAGGGCGCGCTCTGGCTCAACGTGAACGGCGAGAAGAAGCAGTCGGCCGACATCAGCGACATGATCTGGAACATCCCCGAGCAGATCGAGTTCCTGTCGCAGTACTACGTGCTGGAGCCGGGCGACATCATCATGACCGGCACGCCCGCCGGCGTGGGCGCCTGCAAACCCGGCGACAACTTCGTCGCCGGAATCGAGGGCCTGGGCGAGATCAAGCTGACCGTGCGCGCGCGCGGCTGAGCCAAAAGCATACCGAAAACGGCATAACTGGCTGTTTATAAAGGAGATTTCAATGTCTGCCATCGTCCCGCCGCAAATCAAGAATGCCGCCGAAATCCAGGGCGCGCCCGAGGAGTTCCGCGTCGCCTGCGAGAAGCTGGTGATCAGCCACGCGATCAACGAACTGCACGGCGCGCGGGTGTTCGACGAGCCCGCCGTCGCGCTCGCGCCGCACCCCTACGCCAAGTGGCTCACCTGCCGCGTGGCCATGGAGGAGTACGGCCACCACTGGCGCTTCTTCGAGCTGGGCCGCGAAATGGGCATCGCCGAGGAGCGCCTGCTGCCGGAGAAGACCGACAAGAAGCCGCTGTCGATGTTCGCGTTCAACCTGAACACCTGGGAAGAATTCGTCGCGATCAAGCTGCTGGGCGACCTGGCCGAGATCCTGCAGGTCGAGGACCTGCTGCACTGCTCGTTCCATCCGCTGCGCAACCTCGCGCGCATGACCATGCCCGAGGAGAAGTTCCACCACCAGTTCGGCTACGACTTCGCCAAGGAACTGATCCAGGACCCGGCGTCCAAGGCCAAGCTGCAGGCCGCGGTGAACCAGGTGTACCCGGTGATCCCGTCGTTCTTCGGACGCTCCGGCTCCAAGAACAGCGAGATGTACCGGCGCTGGGGCATCAAGCTGCGCAGCAACGAGGAAATGCGCGCCGACTACGTCAAGCGCGCCAAGACCGCCTGTGACGAACTCGGGCTGACCCTGCCCGAGCTGCCGCCGGAGATGCTGCACTGAGCTTGCACTGAGTTTGCACCAGGCAGGAACGCGGCGGGCGATGGCGCGGTTGAACGCCGCCGAGGTCATCCTCGCGCACGAGCGCAGGCTGGCCTCGCACACCGCGCTCATCGCCGACGGCGTGGCGGTGAGCTATGCCGGCCTGGGCGCGGCGGTGCGGCGCGCGGCTTCGGCCTACGCCGCGCTGGGACTGGTGCGCGGGGACGGCGTCGGCCTGATGCTGCACGACTCGCTGCTGTCGGCGGCCGCGCTGCTGGGCGCGGCGTACGCCGGCCTGGTGTTCATTCCGCTCAATCCGCGCCTGCCCGCCGCGGACTACGGCTTCATCGCCGCCGACGCGCGGCTCAAGCTCATCCTCCACGAGGACGAGTTCGCGCCGCTGCTGGCCCCGGTCGCCGTCTCGTCACCGGCGACGCGCGTGCTGCCGGGACGCGGCGAGCATGGCTTCGACACCGTGCTCTCGGGCGCGGATGAAGCCGCGCACGCCGCCGATACCGATGCGGCCGAGCCGGTGTTCTGGCTGTACTCGTCCGGCACCACCGGACGTCCCAAGGGCATCATCCACAGCCACGCGGGCCTGGCGCAATCGGGCAAGCTGCTGCGCGAGGTGATCGGCATCACGCCGCGCCAGTCCGACGGCAGCGGCGGCTGCACCATGCTGTGCACCTCCAAGGGCTTCTTCGCCTTCGGCCTGGACAACGGCCTGCTCGCGCCGCTGTCGGTGGGAGGAACGGCAATCCTCAACTCCGCCTGGCCCACGCCGGAGCAGGTGGCCGACCTGGTAGAGCGCCACCGGCCCGACTGCCTGTTCTCCGTGCCCACCTTCTTCAGGCGCCTCGTTGCGCTGCCGCCGGACCGGCTCGCGCCGCTGCGCGCGGTGCGCTGGCATTACACCGGCGGCGAACGCCTGCCCGAGGCGCTGGCGCAGCAATGGCAGGATGCGGTGGGCACGCCCATCCATGTCTGCTACGGGATGTCGGAGACCTACGTCAACGCGACCGCCAACTATCCTGGACGCCTTCGCGCCGGCAGCATCGGCCAGCCGCTGCACGGCGTGGAGACGCGCCTGCTCACGCAGGAGGGCGATGCTCCCGGCGACGGCGAGCCCGGGGTGCTGTGGCTGCGCCACCCGGTCATGGCGCTGCGTTACAACAACGCCGAGGCCAGCGCGCGCGCCTTCCGTGACGGCTGGTACTGCACCAACGACCTGTGCACGCAGGACGAGGATGGCTACCTGTTCCTGGAAGGGCGCGCCGATGAACTGCTGAAGGTAGCAGGCCAGTGGGTGAAGCCCGGCGAGATCGAGGAAGCGGCGCTGGCCGACGAATCGGTGCGCGAGGCGGCGTGCGTGATCGTGCCGGACGCGCAGGGCTTCGAGCGCCTGGCGCTGTTCATCGTTGCCACCGGTGACGAGGGCGGGGACGCGACCGCGGGCGTGGTGTCTCGCTGCGAGCGCCTGCCCACGCACAGCCGGCCGAAGTGGGTACGCGCGGTCGGCGAACTGCCGAAGACCGCCACCGGCAAGATCCAGCGCTTCAGGCTGCGCGCCCGGTTGGAAGCGGAGTTGCAGGAAGCAGCCGAAACCGGAAAGCCGCCGGGCTGAGACCGGCGTTGCAGCGCGCGCCGCTCAGGCGATCGCGCTGCCCTCGCGGAACTCCTGCGCCACCACCACCGCCTGCCCGGGCGGGCCGACGACAAAGGGCAGGCTGAGCTCCAGCATCTCGACGTCGTCGGAGAATTCCTCGGGGAAGCGGTCAAAGCTGCCCAGCTCGCGGAACAGGGCGAGGATGGCGGTATCGACACGGTGTTCGCCGGACGAATGCGTGAGCATCGCGGACTCGATGCGCCCGTCGGGCAGGATGTACAGGGTCACGCGTCCCTTCACCTCGGACTGCAGGCGCGACTGCAAGGGAGCGACCACGCGGCGCACGTGGGGGTCGATCTGGTCGAGGCAGCGCAGCTGGTAGGACAGGAAACGACCGGCCTCCTCCTGCGCCACGACGACCCTGCGCCCGGAACCATGTGCGGCGATCAGTTTGATGGTGTGCTCCCGTCTCGTGCTGGGTTGCAGGGTGTCCGAGCGGCGCGGGACCCACGCGTAAAACTACGCTATTGCACCTGAAACCGCCGCCGCTGACAACCACCGCGCCGCGCCGGGTCAGGCACCGAGCCGGTCGCCGAGCTGCCGGCAATGGGTCTCGCGCGCGAGCAGCATCAAGGCGGTCCCGGCGATGATCCAGCCGATCATGAGCGCGAGGCCGCCCTGCCAGGCCCCGGCGTCATAGACGCGCGAGCCGCCGGCCATCGCGCCCTGCCAGGCGCGGTCCAGCAACCAGCCTATGGCGGGCTGCATCACCAGTCCGCCGAACATGTTGCCGGTGTTGGCCACGCCACCGGCCGTGCCCGACAACGACGGCGGCGCCGACTCCTTGGCGAAGGCAAAGCCGATCACCACCACGCCCGAGACCACGCCGTTGGCCGCGAGCAGCGCCAGCAGGGCGGGCACCGGCAGCACCGGGCCGTACACGAGCACCAGCCACAGCAGGCTGGCCACCGCGCCGCCGGCAAGGATGGGCAGCTTGCGCAGCCGCAGCCGGTCGGACAAGGCGCCGGCCAGCGGCCCGCCCACCGCCCAGGCCACCAGCAGCGTGGAGGTCATCACCGCCGCCTCGCGCGTGGTCATGCCGTAGTGCTGGACGAAGTAGGGCACGCCCCACAAGCCGCCGAAGGCCAGCACCGGGCCGGTGATCGCACCACAGGCAACGAAGCCGATCCACACGTTGCGGTAGCGCAGTACCTCGGCGATACCCCCGAGCATGGAGTGCGCCTGCTCACCGGGCACGGCCCCGGGCGCGTGGCTGCGCCAGCCGCGCTCGGCGGGATCGTCGCGCACATGGAGCCAGATCGCGATCGCGACCGCCGCTGTCAGGGCGGCCGCGGCCACCATCACCGCGCGCCAGCCGAAGGCGTCCACGCCCATGCGCAGCGGCACGCCGGCGCTCACCCCGCCCAGCACGCCGCACGCCAGCGCCAGCCCCGACACGGTGGCGAAGCGCTGCGGCGCCACCCAGTGCGTGGCGAGCTTGAGCATGGCGACGAAGGCCACGCCCACGCCCGCTCCCAGCACCAGCCTGCCCAGGCCCACCAGCGCGAAGCCCTGGGCCAGCGCGAACAGCAGCGTGCCGGCGGCCGCGAGCGCGGCGCCGGTGGCGAGCACGCGCCGCGGCCCGTAGTGGTCCACCAGCACACCGGTGGGCACCTGCATGGAGACGTAGGTGTAGAAGTAGAGCGCCGAGAGGTTGCCCAGCGCCGCCGCGCCCAGCGCGAACTCCGAGGACAGCTCGGCGGTCATCACCGCCGGCGCGACGCGGTGGAAGAAACCGATCAGGTAGAGCGCCGCGCCCAGCGACCACACGCCCAGCGCCACCACCAGCGGCGGATACGCGCGGTCGTGCTCGTTGGCGGAGGCGGTGTGAACGGACATCGTGCTTGCGCCAGGGAGCCAGCTCTCGGGGAGAGCCGCCATTCTATCCGCGGCTGCGCCCCACCAGCGCCGTGTAAGATTCGCGCACCATGACCATCACGATCACCCGGAACAGCAGTTTCCACTTCGTTCGCCACGGCGTCACCGAGCAGAACTTCCGCGGCCTGCGCTGCGGTGGCGACCTGGACGTGCCCCTCACCGACGTGGGCTGCGACCAGGCCTACCTGCTGGCCAAGCAGCTGGCCAAGATGGGCATCACCCCCGGCCTGATCCTGTGCGGCTCGCTGATGCGCGCCCGCCAGACCGCGCTGATCATGAGCGGCGTGCTGGGCGGCGTGGAGATGCAGGTCAACGCGCTTCTGGACGAGCGCCGACTAGGCCAGTGGAACAACCAGCCGATCGCCGACACCGAGCCGGCCCTGAAGCGCGGCGAGACCCCGCCCGGCGGCGAGTCGGAGGCCGAGTTCAGCGCGCGCGTGGCGCGCGGGTTGCAGGACATCGTGCCGCTGCTGGCGCGCACGCCGCTGGTGGTGAGCAGCAAGGGCGTGGGCCGCATCCTGAACACCATCCTCGGCGGCGAAGGCCGGCTGCAGGTGTCCAACGGCGAGGTGGTGGAGTTCCACCTGGCACCCGGCACCGGCGGCGCCCCGGTCCTGGACCTGCGACGGCCGCACCAGGTCTAGCGACGGCAGGTCTGCACACCGCGGTTACGGCGGCAATGGGCTGCCGGTCACGCACCCGGCAGGTCGCTACCCGGGTGCCGCGCCCCGCCTCGGTCCGATGCCCGCGTACCCCGCGCCCTGCATATCACCGGCCTGCCCGGGCGCCCGCGCCGCGGCGGGCGCGGGGTAGTCGAGCTGGTCGCGCTGCGGGTGGTGCATCACCGTCCACTCGTTGGCGGCGGAACCGCCCTCCAGCAGCCAGTCCCGCAGGAACCAGGTCTGGTTCCGGTCGGACAACACCGGCGTGTGCCCGGTATCCGGCACGTGCATCACCTGCACCGCGGGATTGCGCCGCATGCGCTTGATGGTCTGCGGCAGCAGCGCGTCCGACAGCATGCCGTGGATCAGCAGCACCGGGCAACGGATCTTCTCCCACAGGTCCCACTGGCGCAGGCTTTCCTGCGCGTCCAGCCGGTAGGCCTGCAGCGCGCGAACGTCGTGGCGGTAGATGCGCCCGCCGTCCTCGTCCGACCAGCGCGTCTGGTGGAAGGTCACGTTGAAACGGATGTCGTCGCTGATCGGCCCGTCGTTCTTCTGCGATGCGCCGATCTTGCGCAGCAGGTCGGAGGGGTCGCGGAACACGTAGTGGCGCGCCAGCGTCTCGGACCGGCGGCGGCGGCGCTTGCGCGGAATGTAGGGGCCGATGTCGTTGAGGATCAGCTTCGACACCAGCTTGGGATGGCGCGCGGCGAGTTCGATGGCCGCGCTGCCGCCCAGCGACGAGCCCAGCAGGTACACCGGGCCGCCACCCAGGTGCAGGATCAGCTGGCGCAGCTGCTCGGCGTACGTCGACAGGGAGTAGTCGCGCTCGTCGGCCATCCAGCCGGACAGGCCGCGTCCCACCCAGTCCATGCAGACCACGCGGAACTTCGACTTCAGGTCCACCGCCAGGTAGTTGAAGCGCATCGCGGTGTTGGCCACGCCGCCGCAGCAGACCAGGATCGGGCTGCCGGCGTCGCCCCAGTCGGTATAGGCCACCCGCACGCCGTAGGGCTTGCGGAACCGGACCGGCACGCGGCGCTGCAGCCGCTCCGGGTGCACGTAGTCGAAGAAGCGCAGGTCGAACTCGGTGTGGAAGCGCCCGACGATGCGCGTGGCCATCGCCATGTAGTCGTCCCAGTTGGCCAGCGCGTGGCGCCGCCCGGGGATCTCGGGCTCCCAGTCCGGCGCGATGTCCGTCGGCGGCGGCAGGCGCTTGCTGGAA
>CAIVVS010000183.1 GCA_903909415.1 uncultured Pseudomonadota bacterium
CCTCGAAGGTCTCGGGCTGGCAACCCAGCAGCTGCGCGCCGATGCGCTGCTGCTCGATCGCGATCAGCGCATCGGCGCCGGGCGCGAACCAGGCGAGGCGCAGGCCGCGCAGCGCCGCCTGCAGCGCAAAGGGATTGGGCAGCGCGCCCAGGGTCATGTCCCAGATCGCGCGCTGCGACTCCGGGCAGGACAGGCGCTGCCAGCGCGCGAGGTCCGCGGGCGCGGGCGGCGCGGCGAACAGGATGCGCCCGTAAAGATCGGCGCTGCCTTGGGCAAAATCCGCCGATTTTGCACTAAGTGCCTGATTCAATTCAGCAAAATACGCCGGGCTGCGCATCGCCATCAGCATCTGCGAACCCAGCAGTCCCTGCGGCGGCGCCGAGGCCAGGAGTGCCAGGGCCGGCACGCGCGCGCCGCCCTCGATGTATTTCAACGCAACGAAGCCCCCCATCGAGTGGCCGATGAGCGCGGGCGCGCCGCCTTCCAGCGCCGCGACCACACCGACCGCCTCGGCGAGGTCGGTCACGTAGTCGGCGATGGACGCGCCCGGATGCGCCGGGTCGTCCTGGGGCATACCCGCGGGCAGCGGCGAGCCGCCGTGGGCGCGCAGGCTGAGCGCATAGGCGCGCCAGCCGGCACGCGCGAACCAGGGCAGGAAATGCTCGGCCCAGCACCAGGCGCCTGCGAAGGCGCCGTGGATGAAAAGCAGCGCCGGCGCGCCCTCCTTCGGCGCCTCGGGCACGCAGGCCAGCAGTTCCAGCCGTGCCGATTGCGGGACGCGCAGCACGCCGGGACCACCGGGACCGCGGGCCATCGTGCCGTCCCTGCCCGCGCCTGTCCCGCTCAGCCCGGCACCGACATGCCCTTCTGCACCGCCGGGCGCGCGGAGATCGCGTCGTACCAGCGCTTCACGTTCGGGAAGTCGGCGAGGTTGGTGTTGTGCCACTCATGGCGCGACACCCAGGTGTAGGTCGCGATGTCGGCGATCGAGTACTCGCCGGCGAGGTAGGCCGATTCGCCGAGGCGGCGGTCCAGCACCCCGTAGAGCCGGTCCTTCTCCTTGGTGTAGCGGTTGATCGCGTAGGGCACCTGTTCCTTCGCCGCGCGCACGAAGTGGTGCACCTGCCCGAACATCGGGCCCACGCCGCCCATCTGGAACATCAGCCACTGCAGCGTGTCGTAGCGCGAAGCGCCGTCCTTAGCGAGGAACCTGCCGGTCTTGTCCGCGAGGTAGATCAGGATCGCGCCGGACTCCATCATCGCCAGCGGCTTGCCGCCGGGACCCTCCGTGTCGACGATCGCCGGGATCTTCCCGTTCGGGCTGAGCTTCAGGAAGTCGGGCGCGAACTGCTCGTCCTTGCCGATGTTGATCTTGTGCGTGTTGTACGGGAGGCCGCATTCCTCCAGCATCACCGACACCTTCTTGCCGTTGGGCGTGCCCCACGTGTACAGCTCGATCATCGTCGTCCCCTGTGGATTGGTGCTGAGCGCGACAGTCTACCCATTCCCCGATGAAATGAGCTCGATGACATGGGCTCGATGGCATGGGCTCGATGGCGTGAGCCGGGCGGCTACAATGCGGCCATGCTGAAATGGCTGCTCACGACCGTGATCGCGCTGCTGATCCTCACCGCGGTGTCGCCCCTGCTGGCGCGCTACGGCCTGGGCCGGCTGCCCGGGGACGTGACGCTGAAATTCCGCGGCCGGCTCTGGTACCTGCCCTTCACCAGCACCGTGCTGCTGTCGCTGGCGCTGACCGGGATCGCGAAGCTGCTGTAGGCGGGCCCCGCGGGCGGGGCCTGCGCGCGTGACCTGCGGGCAGTCCGATCCGGTCCGGGCCGCTACTCCGGCGGCGGCGCGTCCGGCACGGTGACCACGGCATCGGTGCCGTCGATGCGCACCGGGAAGGTCTTGACCCGCTTGCCGGCGTTGCCGATGCCGGTCCAGACGTCCACGCGGAACCCGTGCAGCGAGCACTTCACGATGGTGCCGTCGAAC
>CAIVVS010000184.1 GCA_903909415.1 uncultured Pseudomonadota bacterium
CCTGTCCCAGGCCGAGGCTGGACCGCTGCACTGGGGCGCGCTGGCGCTGGTGGGCGCCGCGGCCCAGTCGGTCGCGCGCTCCCTGGACGTGCTGACGCTCGGCGAGGACAAGGCGCGCTCGCTGGGCGTCGCGGTCAGGGCGACGCAGTTTGCGCTGCTCGCGGGCGCGGCGCTGGCGACGGTGGCTGCGGTGTCGATGGGCGGCGCGATCGGCTTCGTCGGCCTGGTCGTGCCGCACCTGCTCCGGCTGGCCGGCGTGCGCGGCCACGCCTGGCTGCTGCCGCTGTCGGCGGCTGCCGGCGGCGTGCTGCTGACGCTGGCCGACACCGGTTCGCGCTGGATGGCGGCGCCGCTTGAAATGCCGGTCGGCGTGGTCACCGCGATGCTGGGCGTGCCCGCGCTGCTGTGGCTGCTGTCGCGGGCGCGCTGATGCTGCATGCCACCGGATTGCGCATCGAAGTGGCCGGCCGCGTGCTGCTGGAGGCGGGCGACGTCGCGCTCGTGCCCGGACGCCTGGCTGCGCTGCTCGGTCGCAATGGCTCGGGCAAGAGCAGCCTGCTGGCGGTGCTGGCCGGCCTCGCCCGACCCGCCGCCGGCAGCGTGAGCCTGGGCGGCCGTCCGCTGCACGCCATGCCGCGCCACGAGCGTGCGTTGGCACTGGGCATCCTGCCGCAGGACCAGGGCGATGGTTACTGGGGCAGCACCCTCGACTACGTGCTGATGGGCGCCTACCCGCGCACCGGCGGCGGCGCGGCCCTGTCCGCTGGGTCGGATGCGGATTGGGTCGGGCGCGCACGGGCCCTGCTGGCCGAACTGGAGTTGGGCGAGCACGCGGCCCAGCCGGCGACCACGCTGTCGTCAGGGGAACGCCAGCGCGCGCGCATCGCGCAGTTGCTGCTGCAGGACCCGGCCGTGATGTTGCTGGACGAACCCCTCGCCCACCTCGACCTGCGCCATCAGGGCGTCGTGCTGGGCGCGCTGCAGCGGCGCGCGCGCGCGGGACGGGCGGTGCTCGCGGTCCTGCACGAGCCGGCACTGGCGCTGGCGGCCTGCGACGACGGGGTTTTGCTGTATCATTCTTCGAGCCTAGTGAGCGGCCCAGCGCGTGAAGTGATCCAGCGCCGGGCCATCGAAGACCTGTATGACTGCAGGCTCGACGACACGGGCGCCCCTTCCCTGACGCCTGCACTGCGTTGATCAAGAAATTCATCCGGCGCGTATTCCGCCTCGGCCCGCGCGGCGGGCCGGAGGTCATCCCCGTAGCCAAGCACGGCATACGGCGCGAAGGCATCTCCCGCGGCGCCCAGCGCACCTGCGAGACCCTGCAGCAGGCCGGGCACCAGGCCTATGTCGTCGGCGGCGCCGTGCGCGACCTGATGCTCGGGGTCAAGCCCAAGGATTTCGACGTCGCCACCGATGCGACGCCGGACGAAGTGCACCGCCTGTTCCGCCGCTCGCGCCTGATCGGACGCCGATTCAAGATCGTGCACGTGCTGTTCGGCGACGAGACCGTGGAGGTGTCCACCTTCCGCGCGCAAACCGTGGCCGAGCCCCCCGCCGAGGACGCGCCCGACGAGCATCCCTCGCCCGCCCCGCGCTCGCGCGCGGCGCTGCGCGACAAGGACCACGCCGTGGACGAGCACGGCCGCGTGCTGCGCGACAACGTGTTCGGCACGCGCGAGCAGGACGCGGCTCGCAGGGACTTCACGCTCAACGCGATGTACTACGACCCGACCACCGAGAACGTGCTCGACTTCCACCGCGGCATGCGCGACGTCGCCAAGAAGTCGGTGCGCATGATCGGCGACCCGGCGGGGCGCTACCGCGAGGATCCGATACGCATGCTGCGTGCGGTGCGCTTCGCCGCCAAGCTGGGCTTCTCCATCGAGGCCGGAACGCGCGCGCCGATCCGCGAGCTCGCGCCCCTGATCGGCAACGTGCCGCCCTCGCGCCTGTTCGAGGAAATGCAGAAGCTGCTGATGTCCGGCCACGCGGTGCAGGCGGTCAAGCGCCTGCGCGCCGAGGGCCTCCAGCACGGCCTGCTGCCGCTGCTGGACGTGATCCTGGAGCAGCCGCTGGGCGAGCGCTTCGTGATGGGCGCCCTCGCGCAGACCGACGAGCGCGTGCAGCAGGGCAAGCGCGTGTCGCCCGCCTTCCTGTTCGCGGCGTTGCTGTGGCACGAGGTGCTTGCCGCGGCGCGCGCCGAGGAGGCGCGCGGCGCCACGCCACTGGCCGCGATTCACGCCGCCATGGACAGCGTCATCGCGGTGCAGACCGGCATGATCGCGATACCGCGCCGCTTCACCGCGATGATGAAGGAGATCTGGATACTCCAGCCACGCTTCGAGCAGCGCAGTGGACGCCGCCCGTTCTCGCTGCTGGCCAACGAGCGTTTCCGCGCCGGTTTCGACTTCATGGTCCTGCGCGCCGCCAGCGGCGAGGTGCCGCAGGAGCTGGCGCATTGGTGGGAGAAGTTCCAGTTCGCGAATGCGGATGAGCAACAGGCGATGCTGGTCGCGCCGCAGGCCGGCGATCCGGCCAAGCGCAAGCGCCGCCGCCGCCGCAAGCCCGGCGGACCCGATAGGGCCGATGCGGGGTCCGCCGCGGGCGCGCCTGATGCCGGCGGCGACTAGCGGCGCCAGGCAGGGGGAGCGCGCCTTCGTCGCGCTGGGTGCCAACCTCGGTGACGCCTGCCGCAACGTGTGCGATGCCGCCGCCGCACTGGGACGGCTTCCCGGGACCAGCCTGGTCCGCCTGTCATCCCTTTACCGCACCGCGCCGGTCGGCTACGCCGGCCAGCCCGACTTCATCAATGCCGTCGCCGAACTGCGCACCACGCTTGGCGCGAGGGAACTGCTGCGGGCGCTGCTGGAGATCGAGCGCGCGCGCGGCAGGGAGCGCAGTTTCGCCAACGCGCCGCGCACGCTCGACCTGGACCTGCTGCTGCTCGGCGGGGAACGGCACGCCGACGCCGAACTGCAACTGCCGCACCCGCGCATGCACGAGCGCGCCTTCGTGCTCGTGCCGCTCGCGGAAATCGCGCCGGACCTGCCCGTCCCCGGCCACGGAACCGCCGCCGTGCTGGCGCGCGCGCTGCTCGACGCGCAGGGCGCGGGCATCCAGCGACTGGAAGCCTGAGCATGCAGGTGCCCGTCATCGTCCAGACGGCCGGCCTGCTGGCGCTGTCCAACGTGTTCATGACCTTCGCCTGGTACGCGCACCTGCGCGACCTGGCCGCCAAGCCCTGGTGGATCGCCGCGCTGGTGTCCTGGGGCATCGCGCTGTTCGAGTACCTCGTACAGGTGCCGGCCAACCGCATCGGCTACACCGAATACAGCCTCGCCCAGCTCAAGATCCTGCAGGAAGCGATCACCCTCGCGGTATTCGTGCCCTTCGCGCTGCTCTACATGAAGCAGCCCTTCAAGCTCGACTATCTCCGGGCATCGTTGTGTATCATGGGCGCGGTGTATTTCATGTTTCGCAGCTAAGGTAGCGCGCCCGGCGCACCCCGCCACCGCGAACCAGCCGCGCCCCGGCCATGCCACTGTCCCGGTACCGATACATCGTCGTCGAGGGCCCGATCGGCGTGGGCAAGACCAGCCTCGCCCGCCGCCTGGCAAGCCGCCTGTCCGCCGGCCTGATGCTGGAGCGTCCCGAGCAGAACCCGTTCCTGCCGCGCTTCTACCAGGACATGGCGCGCTGGGCCCTGCCCACGCAGCTGTTCTTCCTGTTCCAGCGCGTCAACCAGTTGCGCGAGCTCGCGCAGCTGGACCTGTTCAAGGGCGTGACCGTGGGGGACTTCCTGCTCGAGAAGGACCCCCTGTTCGCGCGCATGACGCTCTCGGCCGACGAGATGCACCTTTACCAGCAGATCTACGATACGCAGCGTCCGCAGGCCCCGGTGCCTGACCTCGTGATCTACCTGCAGGCCCAGCCGGGCGTACTCCACGAGCGCGTGCGCCAGCGCGGCAACGACTACGAGCGGCCGGTGAGCGAGGAGTACCTCGCGGTGCTCGCCGACAGCTACAGCCGCTTCTTCTACAACTACAATGCGAGTCCCGTGCTGATCGTGAACTCCGAGCGGCTGAACTTCGTGAAGCAGGACCAGGACCTGGACCTGCTGATCGAGCGGCTGCGGGGCATGCGCGGCGGGCGGGAATTCTTCAACTTCGGCGACTGAGCAGCATGCCGCACCTCCCGGGGGCAAGGACATGAGCCGGATTTCCATCAGCAAGCTGCTGAAGATGCACGCCGAGGGCGAGCGCATCACCATGGTCACCTGCTACGACGCGAGCTTCGCGGCGCTGCTGGAGTCGGCCGGCGTGGAGACGCTGCTGGTCGGCGACTCGCTGGGCATGGTGCTGCAGGGCCACGATTCCACGCTGCCGGTCACGCTGCGCGACATCGAGTACCACACCGCGTGCGTGGCGCGCGGCGCGAAGCAGGCCTTCATCGTCGCCGACCTGCCGTTCGGGGCCTACCAGGAATCGCCCGTTCAGGCCTTTGCCAGTGCCGCCAGGCTGATGGCAGCAGGCGCCAACATGGTCAAGCTCGAAGGCGGCGCGCCCATGGCCGAAACGGTGCGCTTCCTCACCGCGCGCGGCATCCCGGTGTGCGCGCACCTCGGGCTCACGCCGCAGTCGGTCAACAAGCTCGGCGGCTACAAGGTGCAGGGACGCGACGACGGCGGCGCAGCGCGCATGCTGGAGGACGCGCTCGTGCTGCAGGACGCCGGCGCGGAAATGCTGGTGCTGGAGGCCATCCCGGCCGCACTGGGCGCCAGCGTCACCAAGGCGCTGTCCATCCCCACCATCGGCATAGGCGCGGGCGCGGGCTGCTCCGGGCAGGTGCTGGTGCTGCACGACATGCTGGACATCTTCCCGGGGCGCAAGGCGCGCTTCGTTCGCAACTTCATGGACGGCGCCACCAGCGTCGCGGACGCGGTGCGACGCTATGTCGCCGCGGTCAAGGACGGCAGTTTCCCCGCCGCCGAACACAGCTTCTAGGCCAGCACATGCACATAGAACCCACCGTCCCCGGGCTGCGCGAGCGCATCCTCGGCAAGGGCACCATTGCCTTCGTCCCCACCATGGGCAACCTGCACGAGGGACACCTGTCGCTGATGCGCATCGCGCGCCAGCGCGCCGACCACGTGGTCGCGAGCATCTTCGTCAACCGGCTGCAGTTCGGGCCGGCCGAGGACTTCGACCGCTACCCGCGCACCTTCGAGGCCGACTGCGAGAAGCTGCGCTCGGTGGGCGTGGACGTGCTGTTCGCCCCGGACGAGATGGCGATGTACCCGGAGCCGCAGGAGTTCCTGGTCGAGCCCCCCGTGCTGGGCCAGATGCTGGAGGGGCGCTTCCGGCAGGGTTTCTTCCGCGGCGTGGCGACCGTGGTGCTGAAGCTGTTCAACATCGTGCAGCCGCAGCTGGCGGTGTTCGGCAAGAAGGACTACCAGCAGCTGCTGGTGGTGACGCGCATGGTGAGGCAACTCGCCCTGCCCGTGACCATCGTGCCGGGCGACACGGCCCGCGCCCCCGACGGCCTCGCCCTGTCCTCGCGCAACGCGTACCTGTCGGCGGCGGAGCGCACGGAGGCACCACGCCTGCAGGGCACGCTGCGCGACCTGCACGACAAGCTGAAGGCCGGGCGGCGCGACTTCCACACCATGGAAGCCGCCGCGATGCGCACGCTGGAGTCGCGCGGCTGGCACCCGGACTACATCACGGTGCGCAGGCAGGAAGACCTGGTGCGGGCGTCCCCGGAGGAAAAATCGCTGGTGATCCTGGCCGCCGCCCGCCTCGGCTCGACGCGGCTGATCGACAACCTGGAAGTGGCGCTCTAGCAGGCCCCGCGGCCCGTGCGGGCCGCGTTCAACCCGGCTCAGGCCGGGTACTGCTCCAGCATCAGCTGGTCGACCGCGCATCCCATGGCCTTGGCCATCTGCTCCATGGATTGCTCGGTCACCGCCACGGGCTGGAAATCGGCCCCGCCACCCTGCGCCTCGATGAAGGCCTTGGCCGCAGCCTCGGAACTCCAGACGACCACCGGATCGGGAGACACGCCGGCCACCTGGCAGCACACAGGAACGCCATCGGACTTGTACACGACCGCGAACATCGCAAGCCTCCTTCCCAGCAAAACCAGCCGCATGCGCCCGCGCCGCAGCCCGGCATTCTCGTACCCGCCGGGTCGGCCGTCGCGGACAACGACAGGACCTGAGCATTACTTTACAACATTTCGCGGCCCGGTCCGGCACCCGCGGCGCAGCATCGCAGCCTCACTTCGGGAACAGCAGCCCGGGCAGCCACAGCGAGATTGCGGGAAAGGCCACGAGGATGGCCAGCCGGATGCAGTCGGCCACCACGAACGGCCAGACGCCGCGGAACACGGTGCGCAGCGACACCTTCGGCAGCAGCGTCTGGACCACGAACATGTTCATGCCCACGGGCGGGCTGATCAGGCCGATCTCGACCACGACCACGATGATGATGCCGAACCACACCGGGTCGAAGCCCAGATGCATCACCAGCGGGAAGAACACCGGGACGGTCAGCAGGATCATCGACAGCTCCTCCATCGCCGTCCCGAGCAGCACGTAGATGACGCAGATCACGGCCATCACCATCATGGGATGGACCTCGAAGCGCTCGACGAAGCCGCGCAGGTCGGCCGGCATGGAGGTGAAGTTGACGAAGTTCGAGAACACGAACGCGCCTATCAGGATCACGAACAGCATCGCCGTGGTGCGCGCGCTCTCGACGAGGATCTCGAACAGCACCTTCCAGCCCAGGGACCCGCGCGCGAGCGCGAACACGAAACTGCCGAAGGCGCCCACCGCCGCGCCCTCGGTCGCGGTGAACACGCCGAAGTAGATTCCGCCGACGGACACCGCGAACAGCACCGCCACGCCCCACACGCCGCGCAGCGCGCGCCAGCGCGCCGGCCAGTCGCTGCGCGGTCCGGGCGGGCCGGCCGCCGGGTCGCGCCAGGTCGTCCACGCCACAGCCAGCAGCAGCAGCGCGACGGCCAGCAAGCCGGGGAGCATGCCTGCGGCGAACAACGCGCCGATGTTGGTCTCGGTCATGATCCCGTAGATCACCATGACCGTCGACGGCGGGATCAGGATGCCCAGGGTGCCGCCCGCGGCGATCGAGCCGGCGGCGAGCGCGTCGGAATACCCCAGCCGCTTCATGGGCGCGTAGCAGACCTTGGACATGGTCGCGGCGGTCGCCACGCTGGAGCCGCACACCGAGCCGAATCCGGCCGAGGCCACCACCGTGGACATCGCCAGGCCGCCCCGCCAGTGGCCGATCCACGAATAGGCCGCGTCGAACAGCTCGCGCGACATGCCGGCCCGGGCGATCAGGTTGCCCATCAGCACGAACAGGGGAATGACCGAGAGCACGTAGTTGAAGCCGCTCTCGTAGATCGTCTGCGTGGCCGATGCGATCGCGGAGTTCCAGTTGCGCATCAGCGCCAGGCCGACGAAGCCGACGATGCCCATCGAGAAGCCGATGGGGATGCGCAGGAAGGAAAGCGCGAAGATCCCGGCAAACCCGAGCAGTGCCTCGATCATTCGGTCGCGGCCCGGCCTGCGCCGCCCGGGTGCCTCATACGATGCCGTCCGAATCCCGCTCCGGGGGCGGACCGAAGGCCCGCACCAGGTGGACCAGCCCGGTGAAGGCGACCAGCGCGCTCATCAGGTAGACCCAGGGCGCCAATCCGATGCGAAGGGTGGCCGTGTTGTCCCCGTACTGCGCCACCTTGCCCGCCTTGACCCAGAGCAGCCAGCCCGCGCCGAACATCAGCGCCGCGCAGGCCAGTTGCACCATCACGTGCAGCGCGGAGCGCAGCCATGCCGGGAACAGCGACCCGGCGAAATCCACCGTGACATGCTCGTCGCGTCGCGACACCAGCGGCAGGCCGCAGAAGATCAGCACCGCCATCAGGAGCTCGGTCACCTCGAAGGCGCCGCGCAGTGGCGCGTTGAACACGTAGCGCAGCAGCACGTCGACCGACGTGAGCATCATCATCGCGAACAGCACCGTCGCCGCGGCGGCGCCCAGCACCCGGTCGCCTACCCGGCCCAGAGCCTTCAAGCCGCCTCCGGCGCTGCTGCCCTCACCCGGGGCTACTTCTTCGACGCGGCCGGCGCCCTGGGTGCGGCGGCGCGCTCGCCGCCCTGCACCTTGCGGACTTCGGCCCGGAATTCGGCGAGGAAGCGCTTGCCGTCCCAGCCGCGGGACGTCGCTTCCTTGTAGAAACCTTCCTCGACTTCGGCGGTGCGCTTCCTGACTTCGGCCATGAAGGCCGCATCGGCCGCCACCGAAGCCACGCCCGCGGCGGACATCTGCTTGCGGGCCGCCTCATCGCGGGCATCCCAGGCCCGGCCCGCGGCGCGCGCAACCTTCTCGCCGGACACCTTCGCCACCGCGTCCTTGTCGGCCTTGGAGAGCTTGTTCCACGCCACCTCGTTCATGAACATCGCGAAGCTGGTGTTGTACAGGCCTCCGGGCACCACGGTCTCGTGCCGGATCAGCTTCTCCAGCTTGAAGGCGACGACGGACTCGGCGGGAAACAGCAGGCCGTCGGCCACGCCCGTGGAGATGATCTCGTAGGACTCCGTCGACGGGCGCAGCAGGGCCGATGCGCCGAGCACGCGGGCCACGTCGTTGACCACGCCGCCGCCCACGCGGATCTTGAGGCCCGCCATGTCCTCGACCGACTTCACCGGCTTCTTCGTGTTGTACACATAGCCGGGGCCATGGGTGAACACGGCGATCACCTTGACGCCGCGGTGCTCCCCGGCGGTCTCGAGGTAGCGCTCGTGGATCCGCTGGTAGGCCACCGAAATCTGCTCGGACTTGTCGCCGAGGAAGGGCATCTCGGCCAGCTTGGTGAGCACGAACCGCCCGGGCGAATAGCCGTGCACGGTAAGCGACACGTCCGCCAGGCCGTCGCGGATCGCATCGAAGGTCCCGGGCGGGTTCGTGACCGCCTTGGGCAGGAAGTTGAACTTCACGCGCCCGGCCGTCGCCGACTCCACGTCCTTGGTCCACGGGACGATCACGTCCTGGTACAGCAGGTGCGACTGCGGCACCCAGCTGGACACCGTCCAGGTGCCCTGCGCGTGCAACGGCGCGGCGCACAGGAACGCCGCCATCGCTGCCATCCTGGTGACATGCTGGATCCTGATCATGGGCGCTTCCCTGTCGTTCTGGGTATGGTCAATCGGAACCGGGGGGTATCCGGGGCCGAAGTAGGTTACACGATCGGGTCCCGGCCACAAACCCCGCCGCGGCCCGCCACGGAAAGGCGCAGGCACGATCGCAAGGCGCCAGCCTAGAGGTGGCGCGCGCGCTCCACCAGCAGGGTGTGCATCAGCCGGATGGCGGGCGTTTCAACCCCGCGTTTGCGCCCCAGCTCCAGGACCGCGCCGGTGATCGCGTCGATCTCCAGCGGCCTGCGCCGCTCGACGTCCTGGTGCATCGAGATCTTGGAATTGCCGATGCGCCGCGCCAGCGTGATGCGTTCGTCCACGGACATGTTGATCACGATGCCGTGGGCCTGCGCCACGCGCATGGTCTCCTCCATCAGCACGCGCACCACGGCGAGGATGTCGTCGCTGCCGTTGATGTCCTGCATCCAGGCCAGCGTCAGCGCCGCGATCGGGTTGTAGGACAGGTTGCCGATCAGCTTCATCCAGATGTCCTGGCGGATATCGGCCGACACCGGCGCGTTGAAGCCGGCCTGCTGCATCGCCGAGGCGATGCGCCGGGCCCGCTCCGAAAGGCTGCGGTCCGGTTCGCCGAGGATGAAGCGGTTCTCGGCGGTATGCCGGACCACCCCGGGCTCCACCACTTCGGCGGCCGCGTGCACGACGCAGCCCAGTATGTGGCGCGGGTCGAGCGCGGCGAGCATGCCCCCGCCCGGGTCCAGGCACTGCACCGGCTGCCCGTCGAACGGCCCGCCCTCGCGGTGGAAGTACCACCACGGCAGGCCATTGATCGCGGGCACGACCGCCGTGCCGGCGCCGAGCAGCGGCGCCAGGCGCGGCAGCATGGCCGCGATCGAATAGGCCTTCAGGCCGATGAACACGGCGTCCTGATGGCCGAACGCGCCCGGGTCATCCGAGGCCGCCACCTTGAATGTCTCGCGGCCTCCCGCGGTCTCCAGCGTCAGCCCGCGCGCCCGCAGCGCCGCGAGGTGCTCGCCCCGCGCCACCAGCGACACCTCATGCCCGGCGCGCGCCAGCCATGCACCGGCCAGGCCGCCAATGGCGCCGGCGCCGACGATGCAGAACTTCACGCTTGCCCCCCGGGAGCGGCGGCGCCTCGTTGATGCGGCGCGCCGGCGCCGACGATGCAGAATTTCACGGTTGCCTCCGGGGGGCGACGGCGCCTCGTTGATGCGGCGCGCCGGCGCCTCTGGCCAGCCCCACCCTCATGCCGCCTTGCGGCCAGCCGCGCGGCGCTGCCCCTTTTCGCGTATCCAGGCCTCGCATTCGGCGCGCGCGCTCGCGCGCTTGTCCCGCTCGTAGTCCGAGGCCGAGGCCACCCGCGTGGTGAGTTCGAGCCGGATGCCGTTCGGGTCGAAGAAGTAGATCGACTTCACGAAATGGTGGTCGGTGGGCCCGAGCACGTTCACGCCATGCGCCTGCAGGCGCTGCCTGGCCGCTTCGACGTCGGCCTCCGAGCCGACCTGCAACGCAAGGTGGTTGACCCATTGCGGCGTGTTGGGCGAAGGTTCGGACGCGACGTCGTCGCCCAGGTCGAAGAAGGCGACGTAGGAGCCGTCCTTCATCTCGAAGAAAATGTGCACGTACGGGCAGAACTCGCCGGTGCTGGGCACCGTCTCGGCGCGGATCACGTGGACCAGCGGCAGGCCGAGGATGTCCTCGTAGAAATGGCGGGTTTCCTCCGCGTCGCGGCAGCGGTAGGCAAAGTGGTGCAATCCGTGGATCGGAACCATCGCGCTCATCCCTTGCTCCTCCTCGCAGCCGCGGGCGCTCCCCCACGTTGACACAATTTTGCCTGAAATCAATCATTTGGGCCCACCGCTCCGCTAACATCCGGGGCCCGCAGCCAACGCGCCCTGCCCCCCGCCCCCCACCCCGGAGACCCAGCCGTGGCCAGCAACACCCCTTTGGAACCGATCGTCGTGAAGCTGGACCCTGCCGTGCGCGAACTGGTGCCGAAGTTCATCCAGGTCAGCCGCGAAAGGACCGAGGCAGTGCGGCGCCACCTCGGCGCGGGCGCCCTGGACCAGGCCGCCGACCTGGCGCACACCCTGAAGGGCGGCGGCGGGGCCTACGGCTTCGACGAGGTGTCCCGGCTGGCCGCGGAACTGGAGCATGCAGCCCGGGCCGGTAATGTGAAACAATCGGAGTGCTTGACTGAGTCCATGGCGCAATACCTGTGCAGGATCCAGCCGGACTACGACTGAGCACGAGCCCGACACCATGCGCATCGCGATCCTCGAGGATGACAGTATCCAGTCCGACCTGCTCAGCCTGTGGCTGCAGGAGGCGGGCCACCAATGCAAGGCGTTCACGCACGGCAAGGACTTCCTGCGCGAGGTCGGCCGCGAGTCCTACGACTTCTTCCTGCTCGACTGGATGATCCCGGACCAGAGCGGCACCGAGGTGCTGACCTGGCTGCGCGCCAACCTCAAGGAATACGTGCCGGTGCTGTTCGTCACCGCGCGCGACGAGGAGGAGGACATCGTCACCGCCCTCAGCGCCGGCGCGGACGACTACATGATCAAGCCGCTGCGCAAGCGCGAGTTGCTCGCGCGCATCGATGCGATCGCGCGCCGCTCGCGCCCCGCGGTGACGCAGGAGCCGTTCTCGCAGGATGAGTTCCTGATCGACCCCGAGCGCCGCACCATCCACCGCGACGGCGAAGAGATCAGCCTCACCCAGAAGGACTTCGAACTGGCGCTGTTCCTGTTCCGCAACCTCGGCCGGCTGATGTCGCGCGGCCACATCCTCGAGTCGGTCTGGGGACGCAGCGCCGAGATCAACACCCGCACCGTGGACACCCACGTCAGCCGGCTGCGCTCCAAGCTCGGCCTGACCCAGGAAAACGGCTGGCGCCTGTCGGCCGTGTACCAGCACGGCTACCGGCTTGAACGGCTGAAGGACTGAGCCGGGCGGCCCGCGCCGCCCCTGTGCGACATGCGCATCGAGCGCCTGGACCTGCAGATGCTTCGCTACCGGCTGGACAAGCCTGTGGGCGGCTCCGGCGTGGCCAGCGTGGACGTGCTGGTCGCGGATGCGGTGGTGTCAGGCGGCAACGGTGGCGGCACCGGCCTGGGCATGAGCTACGTGCTGTCCGGCTCGGGCGCCCCGGCCCTCGTCGCGGGCCGCGACCTGGCGGCGCGGCTCCGGGGCCAGCCCCTGCACCACCCGGAGGCCGCCTGGCGCTCGCTCGCGGCCACCTTCAACCGCACGCGCCGCGGCCCCAACTTCGTTGCGCTCGCGGCCATCGACGTCGCGCTCTGGGACGCCTTCGCGCGCGCGCAGGCTGCGCCCCTCGGCGTCGCCATGGGGGGCACGCCGGGCAGGCACGTACCGGTGTACGGCAGCGGCGGCTTCAGTCCCGCGCATTCACCCGAACAAGCCGCCGGGGTCGCCCGCGCGCACGCCGCCGCGGGCTTTCGCGGCGTGAAGCCGCGCGTATCCGGCGCGCGCGCCGACGAAGCGATGCTGCGCGCGGTGAGGGATGCGCTGCCCGCGCACTGCGAGCTGATGTTCGACGCCAACGAGAAGTCCGGCGCCACCAGCGCTCCCCGGCTGCTGGCCATGGCGCGCGAACTGGGCGCGCTGTTCGTCGAGGAACCGCTGCCCGCCGATGACATCGCCGGCCACCGCGCGCTCGCCCGTGCGTTCCCGGGACTGGTCGCGACGGGGGAACACCTGCAGGGCCTGGCCGAGTCGCTGCCCTTCCTGTCCGAACGCCTGTGCGGCCTGTTCCAGCCGGACCTGGCCGCGATGGGCGGGCTCACCGAGTGCCTGCGCGTGGCGCGCATCGCCGAGGCCTTCGGCATCGAGGTCTCGCCGCACTTCCTGCCCGGGTTGTTCGTGCACCTCGCTGCCGCCGCACCGAACGTGACCTGGCTGGAGGACTTCCCGCTGCTGGAGCCGCTGTTCGCCGGCTGGCCCGCGATGGAGAACGGCACGCTGGCCATGCGCGACACACCGGGTCATGGCCTGTCGCTGGCCCCCGGGGCCAGGGAGCGCTACGCGGTGGACGCCTGAGCCCGGCGCAGGCAGCCGTCGAGCACGAAATGTGCCGAAAAATGCATAATCCGCTGATTTAATTAATATTTTCCTGTCAGCGACCGCTCACTCGACACTGATCCGGCGCTCATTCAGGCTGGATGCCGATGGCCTTCACAAGGCGGGCGAAGCGCGCCACGTCGCCAGTGACGGTCGAGGTCATCTCCTCGGGCGTGCTGCCCCACGCATCCAGGCCGACGCTCGCCAGCTTGTCGGCCACATCCTTGCCGGACAGGGCCTTCCTGATCTCCCCCGACAGGCGGTTGACCAGCGCGCGCGGCGTGCCGGTCGCGGCCGCGAACCCGAAGAAGGTGGGCACCAGCGTGTCCTCGCCCCCGCCCACCTCGGCCAGCGTGGGCACGTCCGGCAGCAGCGGCGAGCGCCTGGCCGAGCCGATCACCAGCGCGCGCACCCGGCCTTCCTTGATGTGGCCGAGCAGCGAGGGCGCGGTCACCACGGTGGCGCCGACTTCGCCCGCCACCACCGCGGCCACCGCCGGCGCGCCGCCCTTGTAGGGCACGTGGGTCAGGTCGATGCCCATGCGCGCCTTGAGCGCCTCGAGGTTCAGCTGCGCCATGCTGCCCACGCCGAAGCTGGCGTAGTTGATCGCGCCGGGCTTGGACTTGGCCAGCGCGACGAATTCCTGGAAGGACTTCGCCGGCACCGAGGCGTTGATCGCCAGCACGTAGGGCCCGAGCGTCGCGATCGACACGTAGGCGAAGTCCTTCAGCGGGTCATAGGGCAGCTTCTTGTACAGGCTGGGATTGATGCCCAGCGCGCCGCGGTCGGTCAGCAGCAGGGTATAGCCATCGGGCGCGGACTTGGCGACCAGGTCGGTACCGACGATGCCGTTGGCCCCGCCGCGGTTGTCCACCACCACCGGCTGGCCGAGCGACTCGGACACCTTCTGCGCGACGGTGCGCCCGGTGAGGTCGGCGCCGGCGCCGGGGGGGAAAGCAATCACCAGCTTGAGCGCGCGGCTGGGCCAGGCGGCATCGGCAGTCTGGGCAGCGGCAGGCGTCTGCACAAGAGCGGAAATGGCTAAGGCGGCCAGCAGGGCCGTGTTTAGGGATACACGCATGGGTTTTCCTCCTCAGACAGGATGCGCATTATCGCGCCGCAGAATTACGTCGTTATGCCGCCCGCGCAAGAATGGCCACTAGCGCACCGTGCTATTAAGAGTTATGTCTCTGGGCAATACTAAAGAATATTGGACACCAGTTGGGTCGTCATCTTCAAAACGTCCACCCGTATCCTCGCCCTTCCGTTTTCACGTGATTGCGGGTTATCGGGACTACAACTATCGGAACGGCCGCCGCCAAAGGAAATCGCATGGATATCACGCCAGATCCGCTGGGCTTGGCTAATCGGATAAAACAAGCCCGCCAAGAAAAAGGTCTTACCCAGACCGCTCTTTCGAAGCAGCTCGGCTGTTCAAAGGCCGTGGTGTCCCAGTGGGAGTCGGGGCACGTCAAGGACATACGCCTAGAAAGGTTTTTTGAACTTGCTGACGCGCTAGATGTGATACCTCGTTGGCTCGCCATCGGAATCGGTCGCAAACGCGACTTGGATATCGCGAAAGACCGTCCGTCAGACGGAATTTTGGACATGAAGTCCCGAATACATGCCGCGATGGCTTGGCGGGGAGTTTCCTCTCAATCGGAATTGGCGCGCCGACTGTCCCTGACCTCTGGGCGTCAATACTCCAGGCAGACGGTTAACAATTGGCTTTTGGGCAAGGTCGAGAACATGTCGCACGACGCACTATTCGACCTTGCTGCAACCTTGGAAGTTAGCGCACGCTGGTTGGCCCAAGGCAAACCTAACCCACCAGACCGGCCAATCTGGCTATCTGCGGACCAAGGAAAGCTCCTCGCGTTAGCAGAAGGGCTTAGGGTGGCCGACAGCGCTTACCTTCAAAGGTGGATCGAGAACGGGCAGTGGGAACTGGATCGGAAGGCGAACGCATCCGGGCAGCCGCCAGCACAAACCGCGAAGGCCAAGAAAATTTACTGACAGGAGAAACCTGGTGCCGGGAGGGGGACTCGAACCCCCACGATATCGCTACCGGCGGATTTTGAGTCCGCTGCGTCTACCAGTTCCGCCATCCCGGCACGGGATGCAACGAGCCCGCATTCTACAATGCGCCGCATGGACATCCCCGCATCAC
>CAIVVS010000185.1 GCA_903909415.1 uncultured Pseudomonadota bacterium
CGCCGGATGTGTGGCGGGCACAGGCTCAGGCTTGGGTGCCGGCGGCGGCGTTGCACCCGGATCATTCTTCTGGAGCAGGGCGACGTTTTCGGCCGAATAGGGCAGGCGCAGCGCCTTGGGTTCGGTCTTGATCGCGCCGCCACCGCCCTGTGCCGGGACGGGCGCCTGCGCCACCGGCTTCGAATCCAGCAAACGCGACTCGACCGCGCCTGACCCGCGCGCGGCCCCCACCTGCACCCCCTTCTCGGCATCGGGAGGCGTAACACGCAGCATCTGTCCGGCCTGGATCCGGTTGGGATTGCCGAGCTTGTTCCACTGCACCAGGTCCCGGTGGTCCGCGCCGTGGTCCAGTGCAATACTGTAGAGCGTGTCCCCGCGCTTGACCTGGTAGTACCCGGCCGGCGCGGTGGTGGCCGGTGCAGCAGCAACAGGTGCGACCGCGACCTGCGGGACCGGTGGCTTGGACGCAGGCGCGGGCAACGGTGAGCGGTCCACGACCGGCGCGGGCGTGCGCGGGGCGGCGCAACCGGCGAGCAGCGCAGCCAGCGCAAGCGCGAGGCCAAAGGGCGCGAAGCGCATCAGAGTTTCCCGGTCTCGAGGGGCACGAACCTCACCGCATCCATGGCTGTCTCCGTATAACCGCGCGGGCTGCGCTCGATCAGCACCAACTGCTGGGTCCCGCGTCCCGCCTTGGGGGTCTTCAGCGGCAGGATCATTCTGCCACCCACGGCGAGCTGCTGTAAAAGGGCCTGCGGCACCTGCGGCGCAGCGGCCGCCACGATGATCGAATCGAAGGGCGCCGCCTTCTCGATGCCAAGGTTGCCGTCGCCGTAGGTGAGGCGCAGGTTCGAAAGCTTCAGGCCGAGAAGGTTCCGCCGCGCCCGGTCGAGCAACGCCTGGATGCGCTCGATGGAGTACACCTCCGGAGCCACGTGCGCGAGCACCGCCGCCTGGTAGCCGCACCCGGTGCCGATCTCCAGCACCTTGCCCAGTTCCCGGCCGCCGGCCCGCAGTGCCTCGATCATCCGCGCCACCACGTAGGGTTGCGAGATCGTCTGGCCCAGGCCGATGGGCAGCGCAGTGTCCTCATAGGCGCGGCTCGCGAGCGCTTCCTCTACGAACACGTGCCGCGGGACGGAAGACATGGCCGACAGCACCCGCTCGTCGGAGATGCCCTGCTCGCGCAGGCGGTCCACCATGCGCTCGCGCGTGCGCTGCGAGGTCATGCCTATGCCGGCGAGGCGGCGTGCCTCCTGCATGTGCGGCTATTTCACCAGCCAGTCGCGCACCATCGCGAGCTGGCCGTGGTAGGTGAGGTCGATCTGCAGCGGCGTGACCGAGATGGTCTTGTGCTCGACCGCATGGAAGTCGGTCCCTGGACCGCCGTCCTGCGCGCTGCCGGCCGCCCCGATCCAGTAGATGGTCTGGCCGCGCGGGTTGGTGGATTTCACCACCGGCTCGGCCTTGTGGCGCTTGCCCAGGCGCGTGACTTCCATGCCGGCGATCTCGGATTCGGGCAGGTCGGGCACGTTGACGTTGAGCAGCACGGGCTGGCGGATCGGGTCGCGTCGGAACCGCTCGACGAGCTGCGCCGCCACACGCCCGGCCGTGGCGAAGTTGCGCCCCTCGTGGCTCGCCAGCGAAATCGCGATGGAGGGAATCCCCAGCAGGAACCCTTCGGTGGCCGCCGCGACCGTGCCGGAGTAGATCGTGTCGTCGCCCATGTTGGCGCCGTGGTTGATGCCGGAGACCACGATGTCGGGCTGGTGCTCGAGGAACCCCGTGACGGCGAGGTGCACGCAGTCGGTGGGCGTGCCATTGACGTACGAGAAGCCGTTCGCCGCGCGGCGCACCATCAGCGGCCGGTCGAGCGTGAGCGAGTTGGACGCGCCGCTGCGGTCGCGCTCCGGCGCGACGACGATGATCTCCCCGAACGGCGCGAGGTGCTCCGCAAGGGTGGCGAGGCCCGGCGCGAAGTAGCCGTCGTCGTTGGAAAGGAGGATGCGCATCAGGGCGTGCCGGGATGGGTTCGATCGGTCGGGCCGGATGCAGGGTGCGCAGCCCGATCATTTTTCAGAGGGAAGTCTACCATGAACAGCCGCCGCCCCGGCCGTGGCGAAGCATCGCTAAAAACCCGCCAATTCAGAACATTTGTCCAGTGAGATCGGCTGCAGGAGCCGCTGAGCGGATATCTGCAATATTTATTTTGTTATAATCCAGAGCATCGGCAGCACCCCGACAGGAGAACCCGCATGGCGACCAGACGCCCCACACTTCCCACCAGCGCGCAAATGCGCACGCAGGTCCTGGATGCCATCGCCGAGCGCCTGGCGCTGGGCGGCCTCACGCAGAAGCAAGCCGCCGCCCAGCTCGGACTCGCGCAGCCCCAGGTGAGCGCGCTGATGAACCGCAAGAGCGAGGGTTTCAGCCTCGACCGCCTCATCGACATCGCCGTGCGCGCCGGGCTCTCCGTGCGCCTGTCGGTAGCGCGGCCCTACCGCAGGGATTAAAGGAAGAACCGCACCATGACCGACTTCACCGCCGCCGCCCGCCAAGCCATAGCCGTCACCGCTCCGGCGCCTCACGTCCTCGTAGTCACGCTCAATCGTCCTGACGCGGCCAATGCGCTCAACACGCAGATGGGCATCGAGTTGCGCGACCTCTGGGTAGGCCTCACGCGCGAACCGGGCGACATACGCTGCGTGGTACTTACAGCCGCGGGCAGCAAGGTCTTCTGCGCCGGTGGCGACCTGAAAGAGCGCAATGGCATGACCGTCGAAGCGTGGCAGCACCAGCACGAGATCTTCGAAGAAGCCTACTGGACGCTGATGGAACTGCCGGTGCCGGTGCTGGCCGCCGTCAACGGTCACGCCTATGCAGGCGGCCTGGAGATGGCGCTGGCCTGCGACTTCGCCTACGCGGTGCCGACTGCCCGTTTTGCGCTGACCGAGGTCACCATCGGCATCATGCCGGGCGCCGGGGGCACGCAGAACCTGCCCCGCGCCGTGGGCGAGCGACGGGCGAAGGAGATCATCCTGACCGGGCGGCCGTTCAGCGCCGCCGAGGCCCTGGAGTGGGGCGTGCTCAACCGCATCGTCGAGGCCGACCAGTTGCTGCCCACCGCGCTGGAAACCGCCGCGACCATCGCAGGGAACGCGCCTCTGTCCCTGCGGCAGGCGAAGAAATCGATCCACCTCGGCCTGCAGACGGACCTGCGCACGGGCCTGCGCATCGAGGTCGAAGCCTACAACC
>CAIVVS010000186.1 GCA_903909415.1 uncultured Pseudomonadota bacterium
GACGAGACCCGCCCGGTGAATCCGGACAGCGACCGCGCGCGACGGCGCGTCGACGCCGAGCGCCTGTGGCTGGAGTGGGGCGCGCGGCGCGGCGTGCGCATCGTGGTGCTGCGCGCGCCGGGCATCTACGCCGCCGACCGGCTGTCGCTGGAGCGCATCCGCCGCGGCACGCCCGCGCTGCGCGAGGAAGACGACGTCTATACCAACCACATCCACGCCGATGACCTGGCGATGATGCTGGTCACTGCGCTGGAGCACCCGGACGCGCACGGCGTGTACAACGCGAGCGACGATTCGGCGCTGCGCATGGGCGAGTGGTTCGACCTGCTGGCCGACCGCCACGGCCTGCCGCGCCCGCCGCGCATCCCGCTCGCCGAAGCGGCCGCGCGCATCCCCGCGCCGCTGCTCAGCTTCATGCGCGAATCGCGCCGGCTGGACAACTCGCGCATCAAGCGCGAACTGGGCGTGCGCCTCGCCTACCCGACGGTGCGCGAGGGCGTGCCGGACCGGTCCGGCACATGAGCGCCTCGCCGCAAGCGTCCCCGGACGACATCCTGCTGGTGCTGTCCAACCTGCCCAGCCGCGAGCTCGCGCTGACCATCGGCGACCAACTCGTGGTCGCGGGACTGGCTGCCTGCGTGAACCTCCTAGCGCCCTGCGTGTCCATCTACCGCTGGGATGGCAAGCTGCAGCGCGACGAGGAATACCCGATGCTGCTCAAGACCACGCGGGCGCGCTATCCCGAACTGGAAGCCGCCTTGCGCGCAGCCCACCCGTACGAGCTGCCCGAGATCATCGCGGTCCCGTTGGCGGCTGGCCTGCCGGACTACCTGGCGTGGGTGGCAAAAATGGCCGGAAATGACATAAGTGGTTGATTATGAATAGGTTTTCTTCATTCCTGCTCGCGTTGTTGTTGGGCGTGGCGGCCTGCCTGCCGGCCACAGCGCCGGCTGCGGCTGCCGACTCGTCCAAGGCGGCGGTATCGTTGGGACAGCCAGAGCTGCTGGACCCGGACGTCGCCTTTGCGTTCTCCGCGCGCGGGCTGGACGATGGCCGCGTGGAACTGCGCTACCGGATTGCGCCGGGCTACTACCTGTACCGCGATCGTTTCCGCTTCGTCGCCGAGCCGGCCGGCGGCATCTTCGGCGGCGGCGGCGCACTGCCCACGCTGGGCACCGCGGCCTTTCCCAAGGGATTGGTGCACAAGGACGAGTTCTTCGGCGAGACCGAGATCTACCGCGGAGAACTGGTGCTGCACCTGCCGGCCGCCGGCGCGGAGCGCTTCAGGCTGGCGGTGACTTCGCAGGGCTGCGCCGACGTGGGCGTGTGCTACATCCCGCACACGCAGCGCGCCGACATCCGCATGGCGGCCTCGTCGTCCCTGCCGGCCGCGCCCTCGCTCACGCAGGGCTCGCCGCGCGACACCGGTTTCCAGAGCGAGGACGCGCGTTTCTTCGAGCGCCTGAACGACGGGCGCATCCTCACCGCGGTCGTGGTGTTCTTCCTCGCCGGCATCGCGCTCACTTTCACGCCCTGCGTGCTGCCGATGATTCCCATCCTGTCCGGGATCATCGTCGGCGAGCGCGCCGGCCGGCGCCATGGCTTCATGCTGTCGCTGGCCTACGTGCTGGGCATGGCCGTCACCTACACCGGCATCGGCATTGCGGCGGCGATGTCGGGCCAGCTGCTGTCGGCGGCGCTGCAGAGCCCCTGGGTGCTGGTCGGCTTCGCGCTGGTGTTCGTTGCGCTGGCGCTGTCGATGATGGATGTCTGGTCGTTCTCGCCGCCGGCAGCGCTGAACGACGCGATGCACGCGCTCACCCGGCGCCTGCCCGGCGGGCGTTACGCCGGCGTCGCGGTGATGGGCATGCTGTCCGCCGCCATCGTCAGTCCCTGCGTGGCCGCGCCGCTGGCCGGCGCGCTGCTCTACATCGGCCAGACGCGCGACGTGACCCTGGGCGGCGCGGCGCTGTTCGCCATGGCGCTGGGCATGGGCGTGCCGCTGATGCTGGTGGGCGCCACCGGTGGCGCCCTGCTGCCTCGCGCCGGCGCCTGGATGAACGCGGTGAAGCAGGTGTTCGGCGTGCTGATGCTGGGGGTGGCGCTGTGGATCGTGTCGCCGCTGCTGCCGGCGGTGGCGCAGATGCTGGCCTGGGGTGTTCTGGCGCTGGCCGCGGCGGTGCACCTGCGGGCGTTCGACGCGCTGCCGTCGAACGCCTCGCGCTCGACCCGCTTCGGCCGCGTGGCCGGCGTGGTGCTCGCGCTGGCGGGCTTCGCGCAGCTGCTGGGCGTGATGTCGGGCGGACGCGATCCCCTGTTCCCCTTGTCCGAGGCGATCGCCGCGCGCGGCGCGGCGCCCGGCGTGCAGGCGCGTGCCGGGGAAGAAACGCATTTCGAGCGCGTGCGCACGGTGGCGGAGCTGGACGCCAGGCTCGCGTCGGCCGGACGGCCGGTGATGCTGGACTTCTATGCGGACTGGTGCGTGTCCTGCAAGGAGATGGAGCGCTTCACCTTCACCGAAGCGGGAGTGCGCGAGCGCATGCAGGGCATGCTGCTGCTGCAGGTGGACGTGACCGGCAACACCGACGAGGACCGCGCCCTGCTCAAGCGCTTCCGCCTGTTCGGCCCGCCGGGCATCGTGTTCTTCGACCGCAACGGCGGCGAGATCGCCGGGCTGCGCGTGATCGGTTACCAGAATGCCGCGCGCTTCACGCAGAGCCTGGACCTGGCCTTGGGCAGCAGCCAGGCGGGAAGTTGAGCGGGCGCGCCTGGCGCGCCGCCGCGCCATCCGGCGGGGATCAGGCCTTCAGGATGTGCTCGACCAGCCGCACCCAGTAGGACGAGCCCACCGGGATCAGCGCGTCGTTGAAGTCGTAGTGCGGGTTGTGCAGCATGCAGCCGCCTTCGCCCGGGCCGTTGCCGGCCCAGATGTAGCAGCCGGGCTTTTTCTCCAGCATGAAGGCGAAGTCCTCCGCGCCCATGGTGGGCATCAGGTCGCGGTGCACGTTGTCCTTGCCGACCATCTGCTCCAGTACCGTCGCCGCGACCTCGGTTTCCTTGGGCCAGTTCACCGTGGGCGGGTAGCCGCGCTCGTAGCGCGCCTCGATTTTCGCGCCGTAGGCGGCGGCCACGCCGGCGCAGATGCGCTGGATGCCGGCTTCCATCTTGTCCTGCAGTTCCGGCTTGAACGCGCGCACCGTGCCGCGAAGCAGCGCGGTGTCGGGGATCACGTTCCAGGCGTCGCCCGCATGGAACTGCGTGATGGTCAGCACCGCCGCGTCCACCGGGTGGATGTTGCGCGACACCAGGGTCTGCAGCGACTGGATCAGCGCCGAGCCGACCACGATCGGGTCGATGCCGTTGTGCGGCATGGCCGCGTGCGCGCCGTGGCCGGTGATCAGGATCTCCAGCTGGTCCGAGCAGGCCATCATCGGCCCGGGCATCACCGCGAACGAGCCGACCGGCAGGCCCGGCCAGTTGTGCATGCCGTACACCGACTCCATCGGGAAGCGCTCGAACAGGCCTTCCTCGACCATGGCCTTGCCGCCGCCCTCGTGCTCCTCGGCCGGCTGGAAGATGAAGTACACCGTGCCGTCGAAATTGCGGTGGCGCGACAGGTGCTGCGCCGCGCCCAGCAGCATCGCGGTGTGGCCGTCGTGGCCGCAGGCGTGCATGCGGCCTTCGTGGCGCGAGCGGTGCTCGAAGGTGTTGGCCTCGCCCATGGGCAGCGCATCCATGTCGGCGCGCAGGCCGATGGCGCGGTCGGACCTGCCGGCGCGCACCACGCCGACGATGCCGGTGCGGGCGATGCCCCGGTGCACTTCCACGCCCCAGGCCTCGAGCCGGTCGGCGACCAGGTCCGAGGTGCGGTTCTCGTGGAAGGCCAGTTCCGGGTGCGCGTGGATGTCGCGCCGTATGGTCGCGATCTCCTCGCGGGAATCGGATATCTCGGGGACGAGGTTCATGTCGGGGCTCCGGTTTCAGCGCCTGCGCAGGCTCTCTGCGGCTTCCAGCGCGAAGTAGGTGAGGATGCCGTCGGCGCCGGCGCGCTTGAACGCCAGCAGCGCCTCCAGTATGCAGGCCTCGGACAGCCACTTGTTGGCGATCGCCGCGCGCAGCATCGCGTACTCGCCCGACACCTGGTAGACGAAGGTCGGCGCCTTGAACTCGTCCTTCACGCGCCGCAGGATGTCCAGGTAGGGCATGCCGGGCTTGACCATCACCATGTCCGCGCCCTCGGCCAGGTCCAGGCCGACTTCCCACAGCGCCTCGTTGCTGTTGGCCGGATCCATCTGGTAGGTCATCTTGTTGCTCTTGCCCAGCGCCGAGGCCGAGCCCACCGCATCGCGGAACGGGCCGTAGAAGGCCGAGGCGTACTTGGCCGAGTAGGCCATGATGCGGGTATGGATGTGGCCGCGGGCTTCCAGCGCCGCGCGGATGCGGCCGATGCGCCCGTCCATCATGTCCGAGGGCGCAACGATGTCCACGCCGGCATCGGCCTGCGCCAGTGCCTGCTTCTCGAGGATCGCCAGCGTGCGGTCATTGATGATGTAGCCGGACTTGTCGATCACGCCGTCCTGGCCATGGCTGGTATAGGGGTCGAGCGCGACGTCGGTCATCACGCCCAGTTCCGGGAAGCGGCGCTTGAGTTCGGCCACCACGCGCGGCACCAGACCCTTGGGGTTATGGGCCTCGCGCCCGTCCAGCGACTTCTTCGACGGCTCGATGGCCGGGAACAGCGCCATCGTCGGCACGCCCAGCTGCAGGCAGCGCTCGGCCACCGGCAGCAGCTTGTCCAGGGTGTAGCGCGACACGCCGGGCATGGAGGCGACCGCCTGGGTGCGGCCCTTGCCTTCGATGACGAACACCGGGTAGATGAAGTCGTCCGGTGTGAGCACATGCTCGCGCATCATGCGGCGGGAGAAGTCGTCGCGGCGCATGCGGCGCATGCGCACCTCGGGGAAGCTGCCGAGTACTTTCATCCGGAATCCTTGGCGTGGTCAGGGTTATGGCGGCCCCTTGCATTCCACAATGCAATGGCTGC
Organism: uncultured Pseudomonadota bacterium; assembly: GCA_903909415.1. The sequence goes on from CAIVVS010000186.1 coordinate 5,045, forward strand.
GCCGCCCTATTGTTACCCGGATTCGCGGAACCTTTCACGCACGGCACGGGTCAGAGTTTGTGATGGTTGCAAGACCATCCCCGCTTCTCCTCCCTGAGCGGGTTGCCTTGTGAAAACAAGGCGATTTACCCCCCCGGCTTTTCTCCCCTTTGGCCGGGGGTTTCTTTTTCCAGACCACCGGCTCCGCCTGGCGCGGGACCGGTGGATGCCCTGGCGGGGCCGACAGGGCGCGAAGCGCTCAGCGGCTTTTCAGGTGCCGGGCCACGCGCTTCGGGCGCTGGCCGCGCGGCGGCGGCAAGGGCGTGGCAGGCGGCCTGACTTTCTCCGGCAGCGGCATGTCCATCCAGGTGGAAAACACCGCTTCGGCCTGCTCCATGCCCTGCTTCTTCAGGCTGGAGAACAGTTGCGCGCTGGCTGGCACGGCCATCGTCGCCAGTTCAGCGTTGACCTTCTTCTGGGTCGCGCTGGCTTCCTGGCGCGAGAGCTTGTCCGCCTTGGTGAGCAGGACCAGGATGGGCTTGCCGGTCGCCTCGAACCAGCGAAGCAGGCTCCAGTCGAGCTCGGTCAGCGGCAGGCGGGCATCCATGATCACCACCAGGCCCTTGAGCGCGGAGCGGGTGGCGAGGTAGTCGCCGATCAGGCGTCCCCAGGGCGCGCGCGTGGCCATCGGGACCTTGGCGTAGCCGTAGCCCGGCAGGTCGACCAGGTACTTGCCCTCGGCCACGGTGAAGAAATTCAGCAGCTGGGTGCGGCCCGGGGTCTTGCTGACGAAGGCCAGCCGGGTGCGCCCGGCCAGGGTATTGATGGCGCTGGATTTCCCGGCGTTGGAGCGACCGGCGAACGCGATTTCCCCCACGCTGTCGGTCGGCAGGGTGCTGAGTTCGGCCACGCTGGTCTGGAACAGTGCCTTATGAAACAGGCGCATACGAAACCTGCCGTTTCAAATCGGGTAGAATAGCAGGTGCCCACAGTAGTGATTCCCTCGCGTGCCTCCGGTGCGGTTTCCGGGGGTGTCCGCGACGGGCGGGCGGGGCCGGAACGGCGTCCGCCGGCAGTTCCAACCACGCGCAGTCCAACCTTCGATTGATCCCACGCCGTGATCCCGACCATGCTGCGACAGACCACCCTGATTTCCCTTCTGGCCATGTTCTCCGGGGCCGCCTTCGCGGCCGACGCGCCGGCACCCGCCAAGGCCGACACCGCGCGCGGCCAGCAGATCGCGACCCAGGTGTGCGCGGCCTGCCACGGCGCCGACGGCAACAGCTCGATCCCGGCCAACCCCAAGCTGGCCGGCCAGGTGCCCGAGTACCTTGCCAAGCAGCTGATGGACTTCAAGGCCAACAAGGAGCGCAAGAACCCGGTCATGACGGGGTTCGCCGCGGCGCTGAGTCCCGAGGACATGAAGGCCGTGGCCGCGTACTACGCCTCCCAGGCGGCCAAGCCCGGTGCGGCCAAGAACAAGGAAACCATCGTTGCCGGCCAGAAGCTTTGGCGCGGTGGCGACGTGGCGCGCGGCATCGCCGCCTGCGCCTCCTGCCACGGCGCGGCCGGCGCGGGCATCCCGCAGCAGTATCCGCGCCTGGCGGGGCAGTATGCCGAGTACACCGAGGCGCAACTCAAGGCGTTCCGCGCCGGCGAGCGCGCCAACGACGCGAACAAGATGATGCGCATGGTCTCCGCGCGCCTGACGGACGCCGATATCCGTGCCGTGTCGGATTACGTTGCCGGCCTAAAATAAGGCTGGCTCCCGGGCGTACAGCCCGCTGACCGCAGGGGTGGCCGCGCGCCACCCTTTTTTGTTTCCCGGCGGCTTGGTTGCCTGCCCTCCCAGGATGAAACCTCACCCGTGAACCGGCTCTCGCCCGCAGCCCGCTCCGCGATGGAGCTCATGTCCTCGATGCGCTTCGCCATCAGCCTGCTGACGGTGATCTCGGTGGCGTCGGTGATCGGCACGGTGCTCAAGCAGAACGAGCCTTACGCGAACTACCTGAACCAGTTCGGCCCGTTCTGGTTTCCGCTGTTCGGCCGGCTCGGCCTGTACAGCGTCTACAACGCCTGGTGGTTCCTGGTGATCCTCGCCTTCCTGGTGGGCTCCACCAGCCTGTGCGTGTGGCGCAACGCGCCCATCATGCTGCGCGAGGTCGGGCGCTTCCGCGAGAACCTGCGCGAGCGCGCGTTCGACAACTTCCCGATGCGCGCCAGCTTCGGCGCGGCGAACGGGCCAGGCGCCGCCGCCGCGCGCGTGCAGGCGCTGACCGCGTACCTCGCCGCAAAGGGATTCAGCTGGCGCACCGCGCCCTCCGGCGAGTCCACGCTGATCGCGGCCAAGGCCGGCATGTACCGCAGGGTGGGCTACGTGTTCGCGCATTCCGCCATCGTGATGATCTGCCTCGGCGGCCTGGCCGACAGCGAGGTGTCCACGCGCATGGCGGTGCTCAGCGGCGCCAAGACACCCGTGTCCGGCAGCATGCGGATCGCCGACGTGCCGCCCGAGTCGCGCCTGTCGCCGTCCAACTGGAGCTTCCGGGGCAACCTGCTGGTGCCAGAGGGGCAGTCCGGCAACGCGGCGGTGCTGAACCTCGGCGACGGGGTGCTGGTGCAGGACCTGCCCTTCACCATCTCGCTCAAGCGCTTCCAGATCGAGCACTACTCCACCGGGCAGCCGAAGCTGTTCGCCAGCGACGTGATCGTGACCGACCGCGACACCGGGAAATCCTTCGAGTCGCGCATCGAGGTCAACAAGCCCCTGATCCACAAGGGCATCGCGGTGTACCAGTCCGGATTCGATGATGGCGGCACGTTGCTGCGCCTGACCATGCGCAACCTGCTGGGGGGCGCGCGGCCGCTGCGCGAACTGGAGGTGCGCGTGGGCGACTCCTTCGCGCTGGATGTCGCCGACGCGAAGTACACCATGGAGCTGACGGGATTCCGGCCGATCAACGTCGAGAACGTCGGTGATGCGGCCGCGGCCGCGGACGCCGGCCCCAGGGGCATGTTCGAGGCGCTCGCCAAGGGGATGGGATCGGCCGCGCCGCCCGCGGACCGCAAGCGCGACCTGCGCAACGTCGGCCCGAGCTACCAGTACAAGCTGCGCGACGCGGCCGGCCAGGCACGCGAGTACAGCAACTACATGCTGCCGCTGCCGCTGGACGGCCGCTGGTACCTGATGACCGGCGTGCGCGAGCAGCCGGCCGACCCGTTCCGTTTCCTGCGCCTGCCTCTGGACGAGGCGGGCGGCATGGACGAGTACGCGCGCTTGCGCTCGGTGCTGCTGGACGGCAGCCTGTATGCCGAGGTCGGGCGCCGTTTCGCGTCGGCCGGTACGGCGCAGCACCAGTCGGGCGCGGGCGCCGCGCCCGCGCTCAGCGAGACCATGCGTACCCGCCTGGCGGAGTCCGCCGCGCGCGTGCTCGAGACCTTCAGCGTACGCGGCTACCAGTCGGTGGCGGCCTTCCTCGAGCAGCAGGTGCCCGAGGGCGAGCGCGACAAGGCCGCCGAGATCTACATCCGCATCCTGCAGGGCGCGGCCTGGGAGGCCTGGCAGCTCGCGCGCGAGCGCGCCGGCCTGCCGCGGCTCGCCGCTACGCCGGAGCGCGGACGCTTCATCCAGGACGGCCTCAACGCGCTGTCCGACACCTTTTTCTACGGCGTGCCGCTGTACATGCAGCTGGACTCGTATGAGGAGGTCAAGGCCAGTGTGTTCCAGTTGACGCGCTCACCGGGCAAGCCTATCGTCTATTGGGGATGCGCCCTGCTGGTATTGGGGATATTCGCGATGTTCTACCTGCGCGAGCGGCGTCTCTGGCTGCTGGTCCATCCCGACGGCGCCACGCGCCTGGCCTTCACCTCCAACCGGCGGACGCTGGACGTGGACGAGGAATTCGCCGGCCACCGCAACGCGATCTCTGAATTGCTGTCCAAAGACGGACTGACCGGCGCGGCCACACCGATGAATGCCGCGCCGCCCGCGGGCGCCTGAGCCCGCCGACCACCAGGAACCGACGCCATGGAACTGACGCACGCACGACCGCTGACCGACGGACCGCGCCGGCTGTCGTGGTTCGACTGGCTGTACATGGCGCTCATCGCGGCGGGCACCGGCTACGCGATGGTGCGGCTGGGCTCGGCCATGGACGGCTATGACATGGCGGTGCTCGTGGGCGCCGCCATCGCGCTGGGGGCGCTCGGCGTGCGCTGGAAGCCGATGCGGCCGCTGGCCATCGTGAGCGCGGCGGTATCCCTGTTCGCGATCAGCCTCTACCAGGGCGACCTCGCGCGTGCCGAGGACGTGTTCCTGCTCAAGTACCTCGCCTCCAGCCAGTCGGCCATCCTGTGGATGAGCGCGCTGTACTTCATGGCGACCGCCGCCTACTGGGGCGGGCTGTTCACCGGGTCGGAGTTCGCCTCGCGCAGCGGCACCGTTCTCACCTGGTGCGCCATCGTCTTCGGCATCGTCGGCCTGATGGTGCGCTGGCACGAGTCCTACCTGATCGGCCCCGACGTCGGCCACATTCCGGTGTCGAACCTGTACGAGGTCTTCGTGCTGTTCTGCCTGATCACCTCCATGTTCTACCTGCACTACGAGGAGCGCTATGACACGCGCTCGCTGGGCGCGTTCGTGCTGCTGGTGATCAGCGCGGCGGTCGGCTTCCTGCTCTGGTACACGTTCGAGCGCGGTGCGCACGAGATCCAGCCGCTGGTGCCGGCGCTGCAGTCCTGGTGGATGAAGATCCACGTGCCTGCGAACTTCGTCGGCTACGGCACTTTCTCGCTCGCGGCGATGGTGGGGTTTGCCTACCTCGTGAAGGACCAGAGCGAAGCGCAGTCCGCGGGCAAGCGCGGCGCGATCGCCCTCTGGGGCGCGGCGCTCACGCTTGCGCTGGCGCTCGGCATCGAGGCGGTGGCATTCCGCCGCACGGGCGCCTCGGCCTACTGGCTGGCGTACTTCGCGGTGTTCATGCTGATCCTCGGCGCCATCGTGATGCTGCGCCATCGCATCGCCTCGCGCCTGCCGTCGCGGGAGATCCTCGATGACGTGATGTACAAGTCCATCGCGGTGGGCTTCGCGTTCTTCACGGTGGCCACCATCCTGGGCGCGCTGTGGGCTGCCGAGGCCTGGGGCACCTACTGGCAGTGGGACCCCAAGGAAACGTGGGCGTTGATCGTCTGGCTCAACTACGCGGCCTGGCTGCACCTGCGCATGATCAAGGGTTTGCGCGGCCCGGTGCTCGCGTGGTGGGCAATGGCCGGACTGCTGGTGACGACGTTCGCCTTCCTCGGGGTCAACATGTTCCTGTCCGGCCTGCACTCGTATGGACAGCTCTGAGGCGCCCCGCGCGCCCGGAATAAAGGCCGGCCAGTCCGCGTATACCGGTATGCCGGGTCCGCGATGACCCAGCCGGCGGCAGAGTCATCCGCGCAGCCGGGCGGCCATCCGATCGTCACGCACATTCCCCGCCTGCGGCGCTACGCGCGCGCGCTGCTGGGAGACCGCTATGCGGCGGACGACCTGGTCCAGGACACGCTGGAGCGTGCCTGGACGAAACTCCACCTTTGGCGCGAAGGCAGCGACCTGCGCGCATGGCTCTTCGCGATCATGCACAACGTCTTCGTCAACCAGCTGCGCAGCCGCCGTCCGGTCACCGAGCCTATCGTGGACGACCTGCCGGCCGTCCCGGTCACCGGGAGGCAGGCGGAGATGCTGGAGCTGCTTGACGTCGAGCGCGCACTGCACCGCTTGCCCGCCGAGCAGCGCGAGGTGCTGCTGCTGATCGCGCTGGAGCAGATGTCCTACGAGGAAGTCAGCCGCGCCCTCGACATCCCCATCGGCACGGTGATGTCGCGCCTCTCGCGCGGGCGCGAGCGCATGCGCTCGCTGGTCGAGGGCACGGTGGATGCGGGCGCCGCGCTCAAGGTCGTCAAGTAAGGCCATGGACTGAGCGACATGGCCCACCACGACATCACCCAGGAGGACCTCCACGCCTATGTGGACGGCCTGCTGACCGAGGCGCGGCGACTGGACGTCGAGGCCTGGCTGTCCGAGCGCCCGGCCGAGGCCGACAGGGTGCGCGCCTGGACGCTGCAGAACCAGGCGCTGCGCGGCGTGTTCAACACGGTGCTCGACGAACCGGTTCCCGGCCACCTGGCTTCGATCGCGGCGCGCGCGCCCAGGCCGCGGTTCGCCGGGGCCTGGAAGTACGCGATGGCGGCGGGCGTGTTCGCCCTGGGCATTGCGTTGGGGTGGGTCGCGCGTGACCGGATGCCGGGCGCGCAGGCATCGCTGCCCCTGGCCCGCCAGGCCGCCATCGCCCACGCGGTATACTCGCCCGAGGTCCGGCACCCGGTGGAAGTCGGCGCGGACCAGGAAGCGCACCTGGTGGCCTGGCTGTCCAAGCGCCTCGGCCGGCCGCTCAAGACCCTTCAACTGCAGCCCATGGGCTACGAGCTGGTCGGCGGCCGCCTGCTGTCGGGGCCGCAGGGGCCGGTCGCCCAGTTCATGTACCAGGACACCAAGGGCCAGCGCCTGACCTTGTACGTGACCGGCCAGCGCGCGGGATCGCGGGACACGGCGTTCCGGTTCTCGCAGGAGGAGCGCGTGTCGGTGTTCTACTGGATCGACGGCAACTACGGCTACGCGCTGTCCGGGGAGATGGGCCGCGAGCCGCTGCTCGCCATCGCCAACGCGGTGTACCGCCAGCTCAATCCCTGAGTGATGCTGGCTGCCGCGGACGCCCCCGTCCGTGGCCCGTAAGGAATCCGCGGAGCGCGCGACAGATGATGCAAGACCCGCCATGCTGCAATACACGGAGCCACCATGCTGATCAAACGACCCAGTGACATCGCCCCTTCCGAGATCACGCCCGAGGGTATGTACCGGCGACGGCGCGAGTTCCTGCAGGCCGCCGGCGCGCTGACCATAGGCGGCGCGGCCGCCGCCCTGGCACCGTCGGAGGCGCGCGCGCAGGCGGGCGCCAAGATCGCCGGCGCGAGGAAGAGCGCGCTCAGTACGTCGGAGAAGCCGAACAGCTACAAGGAAGTCACGACCTACAACAACTACTACGAGTTCGGAACCGACAAGTCGGATCCGGTGCAGTACGCCGGAAAGCTCAAGGTGCGCCCGTGGACCATCGCCGTCGAGGGCGAGGTGGCCAAGCCGCGCACCCTGGGCATCGAGGACCTGCTCAAGCTCGGCCAGGAGGAGCGCATCTACCGCATGCGCTGCGTCGAGGCCTGGTCCATGGTGATTCCCTGGATCGGATTCGAGTTCAACCAGATCGCAAGGATGGTGGAGCCCACCTCCAAGGCGAAGTTCGTGGAGTTCCACACCGCGCTGCAGACCGACACCATGCCGGGGGTGCGCCTGCCCGTGCTGGAATGGCCGTACGTCGAGGGACTGCGCATCGACGAAGCGATGCACCCGCTCACGCTCATGGCCGTCGGGCTCTACGACGAGGTGTTGCCCAACCAGAATGGTGCGCCGATCCGTTTGGTGGTGCCGTGGAAGTACGGGTTCAAGAGCGCCAAGTCGGTGGTGCGCATCCGCTTCACCGAGAAGCAGCCGAAGATCGCCTGGGAGAAGGCCGCCTCCCACGAGTACGGCTTCTATTCCAACGTGAATCCGACTGTCGACCATCCGCGCTGGAGCCAGAAGCGCGAAAAGCGCCTGCCGAGCTTCTTCGCCAACCGCGATACGCAGATGTTCAACGGGTACGGCGACCAGGTCGCGGGCCTGTACGCTGGCATGGACCTGAAGAAGCTTTTCTGAAGGGCGGGCGGCGGGCATGGCCATCGGCCGCATCGGCGCGGCGAAGATCGCGCTTTTCGTCGTCGCCCTGGTGCCGTTGGCGCGGCTGGTCGCGGGCGCCCTGGTCTGGCAGGAGTGGCTGGGTGCCAACCCAGCCGAGTTCATCGTCCGCTCGACCGGGGACTGGACGCTTCGCATCCTGCTCGCCACGCTGGCGGTGACGCCCCTGCGCCGCTGGACCGGCTGGCACTGGTTGGTCGACCTGCGTCGCATGCTCGGCCTGTTCGCGTTCTTCTACGGCCTGGTGCACCTTGCGAGTTACGTCGCCTTCGACCACGTCTTCGATTTCCAGGAGATCGTCAAGGACATCATCAAGCGCCCGTTCATCACGGTGGGCTTCGCGTCCCTGGCGCTGATGCTTCCCCTCGCCGTGACCTCGCTGGACCGCATGGTGCGTTGGATGGGCAGCCGGCGCTGGATCGCGCTGCACCGCCTGGTGTACGTGATCGCGCCCCTGGCGGTGCTGCACTTCTGGTGGATGGTGAAGCGCGACCTCACCGAACCCATCATCTATGCGGTGGTGCTGGCGGTGCTGCTCGGCGCGCGTTGGGTACAGCGTCGCGCCGCCCGCCGCCCGCCCCGGCGGGCGGCGGGCTGATCAGGGTTCGGTGCGGGAGGCCTGCGGACCCGTGACGGTCGCGGCACCGGCCGGCAATGCCCCGTCGTGGAGCGCGGTTCCCTGCGGATGCTTGCCCATCCACTGCTGAAGGCGCTCGAAGTACACGTAGATCACCGGGGTGATGTACAGCGTCAGCACCTGCGACAGGAGCAGGCCGCCGACCACGGCGAGACCGAGCGGCTTGCGCGCGTCGCCGCCGGCGCCGTAGGCCATGGCGATCGGCAGGCTGCCCATCAGTGCCGCCAGCGTGGTCATCATGATCGGGCGGAAGCGCACGATGCATGCCTGATAGATCGCCTCGGCCGGATCCTTGCCCTCGTTGCGCTGCGCTTCGATCGCGAAGTCGATCATCATGATCGCATTCTTCTTGACGATGCCGATCAGCATGATGATCCCGACGAAGGCGTACATGTTGAGCTCGATGTCGAAAGCCCACAGGGTGAGCATCGCCCCGAGCCCGGCGACGGGCAGGCCCGACAGGATGGTGATCGGGTGGATGAAGCTTTCGTACAGGATGCCGAGCACGAGGTAGATCACCAGGATGGCCAGCGCGATCAGGATGCCCATGCCCTGCAGCGAGGCCTGGAAGGCCTGCGCCGCGCCCTGGAAGCTGCCGATGATGGTGATCGGGACCTGCATCTCGTCGATCACCCCGTTGACCGCGGTGATCGCCTGGGACAGCGAGGTGCCCTGCGCCAGGTCGAACGAGATCGTGACCGAGGGAAGCTGCCCCAGGTGCGTCACGTTGAGCGGCCCGACGCCGTACTTCAGCTTCGCCAGCGCATCCAGGGGCACGAGCGTGCCCGTGGACGACCGCACGTAGAGCATTCCCAGCGCGGACGGGTTGGCCTGGTAGCGGGGCTCCAGCTCCAGGATCACCGAGTACTGGTTCGTCGCCGTGTAGATGTTGGAAATCTGCCTCGAGCCGAACGCATTGGCCAGCGCCATCTCGATCTGCTGGACGCTGACCCCCATGCTGGAGGCCTTCTCGCGGTTGATGTCCACCGTCACCTGAGGCCGTGAAATCTGCAGGTCGGAGTTGACGTCGATCAGGCCGGGAAGGGTACGGACCCGGGCCTCGATCTCCGGCGCCCAGCGGTAGAGTTCCTCGATGTTGGAGCCTTTCAGGACGTACTGGTACTGGCTTTTCGTGACCTGGCCGCCGATCCGGATGGCAGGGAGGTTCTGCATGAACACCCGGGTTCCCGGGACGACCGACACACGGGGACGCAGCCCGCGCAGCACCTCGTCGACCTTCTTCCGCTCGGCGTGCGGCTTTAGCACGACCACGAAGCGCCCGACATTCAGCGACGGGTTGAAGGGCGTGGAGCCGATGAAGGCGTTGACCGCCTGCACGTTGGGGTCCTTGGCGATGATGTCGGCGACCTGCCGGGTCAGCCCGGCCATCGCCTCGAAGGAGACGTCCTGCGAGGCCTCGACGAACCCGAAAATCTGCCCGTTGTCCTCCGAGGGCAGGAAGCCCTTGGGCATCTTCTCGTAGAGGTAGCCGGTAGCGGCGACGATCGCGAAGAACAGCACCATCATGATCCGGCCGTGGCGCATCGCCCAGCGCAGGGTCGCCGCGTAGGCGTCGCGCATGCCGTCGAACATGCGCTCGCTGAACTGGTACACGCGGCCGTGCCGCTCCTCGCCGTGCGGCTTGAGCAGGCGGCTGCACATCAGGGGCGTGAGCGTGAGGGAGACGAAGCCCGAGATCAGGACGGCGACGATTATCACAACCGCGAACTCGTGCAGCAGCCTGCCGAGGATGCCGCCCATGAACAGTACCGGGATGAACACCGCCGCCAGCGACACGGTCATCGAAAGGATGGTGAAGGAGATCTCCTTGGAGCCGTCCAGGGTCGCCCTCATCGCCGACTTGCCCATCTCCATGTGGCGCGAGATGTTCTCCAGCATGACGATCGCGTCGTCGACCACGAAGCCGACGCAGAGCGTGAGTGCCATCAGCGATATGTTGTCGATGCTGTAGCCCAGCAGGTACATCGCCGAGAACGTGCCGATGATGGACATCGGCAGCGCGACGCTGGGGATCAGCGTGGCGGTGAGGTTGCGCAGGAACAGGAAGATCACGAGCACCACCAGCGCGAGCGCGAGCAGCAGGGTGAACTGGACCTCGGCGACCGATTCGCGGATCGACTGGGAACGGTCGAAGAAGACGTTGATGTTCACCCCGGCCGGAACCTGTTCGCGGAATTCCGGGACCAGCGCGCGGATGCGGTCCACCACCTCGATGGTGTTCACGCCCGGCTGTCGCTGTATCGCCAGCACGATGGACCGCTTTCCGTTGAACCAGGCCGCGAGCTTGTCGTTCTGGGTGCTGTCGATCACCCGCCCGAGTTCCTGCAGCCGGACCGGGGACCCGTTGCGGTAGGCGACGATCACCGGGCGGTAGGCGCTCGCCTCGTACAACTGGCCGGTCGCCTGGACCGCGAAGGCGCGGTCCTTGCCGTAGAGCGTCCCGGTAGGCAGGTTGACGTTGGCCTGGGCGACCGACTGCTCGACTTCGTTGATGCCGACGCCACGCGCGGCAAGCGCGTTGGGGTCCACCTGAACGCGCACCGCGTACTTCTGCTGGCCCTGCACCTGCACCAGCGCGACGCCCTCGACCGTGGAAATCCGCTGCGCCAGCACCGTCTCGGCGTACTCGTTGACCATGGAGATCGGCATGGTGTCCGACGACAGTGCGAGGTAGAAGACCGGGGAGTCCGCGGGATTCACCTTGCGGAACGACGGCGGCGTGGTCATGGTGGGCGGGAGCTGCCGGGTCGCCACGGACAGTGCCGACTGGACATCCTGTGCGGCCGCGTCGATGTCGCGGTCCAGCGAGAACTGCACGGTGATGGTGCTGATGCCCTGGCCGCTAACCGAGGACATGGAATCGATCCCCGCGATCGCCGAGAGCTGCTTTTCGATCGGCGTGGCCACTGCCGCCGCCATGGTCTCGGGACTGGCGCCGGCGAGCTCGGCGGTGATCTGGATGGTCGGGAAATCGATGCTTGGCAGGGAGTTGACCGGCAGCTTCTTGTACGCGGCCAGCCCGAAAATGAGGATGCCCAGCATGACCAGCACGGTCATGACCGGACGGCGTACGAATATCTCGGCCAGGTTCATGGTGCCTTCCTGCCTTTCTCGCCGCCCTTGGCTGGCGTGTCGTCCTTGGCGGCAGGATCGCGCACCGCGACCTTCGCGCCCGGTGACAGCCGCAGCTGGCCGCGGGTCACCACGGTCTCGTCCTTCTGCAGGCCCTTGGCGATCACCACGGTGTCACCTTCGGTGCGATCAACCTCTACCCTGCGCAACTCGGCGGACTGGTCGGCCTTCACGACGTAGACGTACTGGCCGCTCGGCCCGTTCTGCACGGTCGAGGCCGGCACCACCATCGCTTCCTTGTCCTCGTACAGGTTCAGGCGCAGCGAGACGAACTGGCCCGGCCACAGCGCGTTGTCCCGGTTCTCGAACTGCGCGCGAAGGCGGATGGTTCCCGTGGTCGGGTCGACCTGGTTGTCCACGAACACCAGCCGACCGCTTCCCAGGACGTTCTCGCTGCCGGCAGCCAGCGCCTGTGCGGCGAGGGGCCCGGCTTTCATGTAACGGCGGATGGTGGCCAGGCTCTGCTCTGGAATGGCAAAGTTCACGTACACCGGGTGGACCTGGTTCAGGACTATCAGGGGCACGCTGTCGTTGGCCTTGACCAGGTTGCCCTTCTGGATCTGGATCTTTCCGGCATAGCCGTTGATCGGCGAGCGGATGGTCGTGTAGTCGAGCTGGAGCCTCGCGTTGTCCAGCTGGGCCCGGCTTGCCATCACCGCCGACTGGGCGGTCTCGGCTGCGGTCCTGTACTGCGCGTAGGCCTCCTTGGAGATGAAATTCTTCTCCAGCAGCTCCTTGTAGCGCTGTTCCTGGCGGTCGGCCTGCGCGAGCTGCGCGATGTCGCGCTGCTGGATCGCCTGTGCCTGCGCCACGGCTGCCTCGTACGGGCGCGGGTCGATTCGGAACAGTACGGTGCCGGCCTTGACCTCCTCGCCCTCGCGGAAGCCGACTTCCATGATCTGGCCGTCCACCCTGGCCTTGACGGTCACGGTGGCATAGGGCTCGACGTTGCCGATCGCCTGCAGCTTGACCGGCATGGACTGCAACGCCACCAGCGCGGTGATCACCGGGACCGGGCCGCCGCCACCGCGCCCGCCCTTCTTGTCGCCTGACTTGGCGGATTTCTCGCCGCCCTTGCCGCCCTTGGAGCCGCTGTCCGCGGTCTGGTAATAGGCGACTCCGCCTGCCAGCGCGCACACCGCCACGATGCCCAGCGTGCTGATCAACACCTTCGAACGAGCCATTTTCAATCCCGGTTCTTGAATCCACGATTCTGCGACGGCAAGCACGCAGCATGCCGGCCCCTGGTCCGCCGACCGCAAGGGTAAACAGTCGCGGCTCCCGCCGCCATCCCGTCCCTTGTCAGCGCGGATCCAGCCTCGCCACCCGCTCAGTGGCGAACAGGTCGGCAAGTCGTTCCCGCGGGCGGACCACGTGCACGCTGGCGCCATCGACCAGCACTTCCGCGGCGCGCGGCCGCGTGTTGTAGTTGGAGCTCATCGACATGCCATAGGCGCCTGCGGACATGATTGCGAGCAGGTCGCCGGGGTGCACCGACAGTGCCCGCCCGCGTCCCAGGAAGTCGCCCGATTCACACACCGGCCCGACAACGTCGTACTCGCGCGCCTGCCCCGACGGGCCCGCCACCGGCACGATGTCGTGCCACGCGTCGTACAGGGCGGGCCGCATCAGGTCATTCATCGCGGCGTCGACGATGGCGAAGTTCTTCGATTTCCCGTGCTTGAGGTACTCAACCCGGGTGAGCAACAGGCCCGCATTGCCCACGAGGGCGCGGCCGGGCTCCACGAGGAGCTTGAGCGGGCGCTTGCCTATCCTGTCCAGCACCCGCGCAAAATGGGCGCCTATGTCGGGCGGCGTCTCGTCGCGGTAGCGGATGCCGATGCCGCCCCCCATGTCGAGGTGCTCGATGTGGATTCCCGTTGAAGCCAGCTGGTCGACCAGCGCCAGCACCTTGTCCAGCGCCTCGAGGAAAGGCGCCGACTCGGTGATCTGCGAGCCGATGTGGCAGTCCACCCCCGTCACGCGCAGCCCGGGCAGTCCGGCTGCCTTTCGATACAGGGCCGGGGCGTCGGCGATGGGCACGCCGAACTTGTTGTCCTCCAGGCCGGTGGCGATATAGGGGTGGGTCTTGGGGTCGACGTCCGGGTTGACCCGCAACGACACCGCGGCGACCAGGCCTGCCGCCGTGGCGACGCCGGACAGGCGCTCCAGTTCGCCCTCCGACTCGACGTTCAGGCACATCACGCCGGCCTGCAGGGCGCGGCGCATTTCGGCGGCGGTCTTCCCGACGCCGGCAAAAACGGTTCGCGAGGCCTTGCCGCCGGCCGCGAGCACGCGCTCGAGCTCTCCCTCCGAGACGATGTCGAAGCCCGCGCCCAGCTCGGCGAACAGGTTGAGTATCGCCAGGTTCGAGTTCGCCTTCACGGCGTAGCAGACCATTGCATCGTGCCCGGCCAACGCCCCCGCGAACTCCCGGTAGGCGGCCTCCAGCGCAAGGCGCGAGTACACGTAGCATGGCGTGCCGATCGATGCCGCTATGTCTGCCAGCGCGGCTTCTTCGGCGTGCAGCACGCCGTTCTTGCGGTTGAAATGGCTCAAGGCATGGGCGCCCGGCGGGGCGTCGTCGGATTATTTGCGGGTATTATCGGGCGCCTGCTGCGCAGCGGGCTTGCTTTCCGGCAGGTAGAGTCCGCCCTTCGTTCCGCAGCCTTGCAGGGCGACGGCGATCACGAACAGTGCAACGGCCTTGCGCAGCATGGTCATCCTCGGACACCGTCAGGCGACAGGTCAAAAATAGTAGCACGCACCATGACAGAAACCGAATTCAACCTGACCGCCGGCGCCGTGCTCCAGCGCCTGGAAGCCGCCCTGGAATCCAGCATCGTCGATTGCGATTGCGAGTGGAAGGGCGACGGCGTGCTGGAGGTGGAATTCGATGACGGCGCCCGCATGGTGATCAACCGCCACGGCGTCGCGCGCGAAATCTGGGTGGCGGCCCGGGCCGGGGGATTCCATTTCCGCCCTGATCCGGGCCAGCCCGGTCGATGGGTGGACACGCGCGACGGGACCGAGCTGTTCGCCGCGGTGTCCCGCCTGGTCAGCCAGCAGACCGGCCAGGCGGTGATCCTGTCGGCCTGAACCCCGGCCGCCGGGGTTCAGAACAGCTGGTTGCGGACCTCGTCCGAGGTGCGCCCCGCTCCCTCGACCGGCGCCGCGGGCTGCTCAGGGGGGAGGTTCTCGTTGTAGAAGTACTCGGGCCTTCCGTCCGCGGAGCGCGCGCCGGAATCGCCCACCCTGGCCGACACCACGCCTTCGGGGACCTGCAAGGCCCGCTCCGGCGTGTCTTTCAGCGCCTTGGCCATGTATCCCATCCATATCGGCAGCGCAGACACCCCTCCGGTTTCGTTTGATCCCAGCTTCTTCGGCTGGTCGAAGCCGATCCAGGCGATGCCCACCAGCGTTGCCTGGTAGCCGGCGAACCACGCGTCCACGTGGTCGTTGGTGGTGCCGGTCTTGCCGGCCAGGTCCTTGCGTCCCAGCGAGGCCGCCCTTGCAGCCGTGCCCACCTTGGTGACGTCCTGCAGCATGCTGTCCATGAGGAAGGCGTTGCGGGCGTCGATGACCCGAAGCGCCTCGTCCCCAGCGCGCGCCGGCTGGGCCTTGGCCAGCTCGTTGCCCCGGTCATCGACGATGCGGCTGACGATGTAGGGCTCGATCCTGTAGCCGCCGTTGGCGAAAACCGAGTACGCCCTCGCCATCTGCCAGGGAGTGACCGAGCCGGCCCCGAGCGCCATGGTCAGGTAGGGCGGGTGCTTTTCGGCATCGAAACCGAAGCGGGTGATGTAGTCCTGCGCGTACTGGGGGCCGATCGCCTGGAGGATGCGGATGGACACCATGTTCTTCGACTTGGCGATGGCCGTGCGCATGCGCATCGGTCCTTCGTACTTGCCGTCATAGTTCTTCGGCTCCCACACCTGGCCGCCGGTCAGGAACGGGTCGACCACCACCGGCGCGTCGTTGATCACCGTTGCGGGGGTGAAGCCCTTCTCCAGTGACGCCGAGTAGATGAAGGGCTTGAACGAGGAACCGGGCTGGCGCCAGGCCTGGGTGACGTGGTTGTACTTGTTGCGCGAGAAATCGAAACCGCCGACGATGGCCCGCACGGCGCCGTCCTGGGGATCCACGGACACGAAGGCCGACTCGGCATCCGGGACCTGCAGCAGCTGCCAACCGGTCTTTTCATCCCTCATCAGGCGGACGATGGCGCCGCGGCGGATGCGTTTGTTCGGCGCAGCCTTGTCGTCCAACCCGCGCGCGGCGAACTTCAGCCCGTCAGGGCCCAGGGTGACGGTCTCGCCGCCACGCCGGTAGGCGCGCACCTTGCCGGGGGCCGCCTCCAGCACGACCGCCGCCAGCAGGTCGTCTGAATCCGGGTGGTCCTGCAGCGCCTCCTCGAAATCCTCGTCATCGGCCCCGGGCGGCAGTTCCACGTAGCCTTCCGGCCCGCGGTAGCCGTGGCGGCGGTCATAGTCGAGCAGGTTGCGGCGCAGCGATGCGTAGGCCGCTTCCTGGTCCAGCTTGCGCAGCGTGGTGTATACCCTGAAGCCCTTGCTGTAGACCTCGTTCGGGTAGCGCTCGTAGAGCATCTGCCGGACCATCTCCGCGGCGTACTCCGCGTGGACGGCGAAGCCGTCGAGCTCGCGCTTGACCTGGAGCGGGGCCTTCTGCGCCTCGGCAAGCTGGGCATCGTTCAGCGTGCCCAGCTCGTGCATGCGCCGCAGCACGTACTGCTGGCGCAACTTCGCCCGCTTCGGGTTCACCACCGGATTGAAAGCGGAAGGCGCCTTGGGCAGCCCGGCCAGCATGGCGGCCTCGGCCGCGGTGACCTTGTCGAGCGTCTTGCCGAAGTAAATCTGGGCGGCCGCGGCGAACCCGTAGGCGCGTTGCCCGAGGTAGATCTGGTTGATGTACAGCTCCAGGATCTGGTCCTTCGACAGCGTCGCCTCGATCTTGAACGCCAGCAGCACCTCGTAGAGCTTGCGGGTCAGGGTTTTCTCCGACGACAGGAAAAAATTCCTCGCCACCTGCATGGTGATGGTGGAAGCTCCCTGGCGTTTTCCACCCGTCGTCAGGTTGGAGTAGGCCGCCCGGAGCACCCCCATGTAGTCCACGCCCGTGTGCTGGTAGAAGCGCTCATCCTCGGCTGCCAGGATGGCGCTTTTCATCAGGGCGGGAACCTCCCCCACCCGAACCAGGGACCGTCGCTCCTCGCCGAACTCCCCGATCAGCACGCCGTCGGAGGTGTAGACCCGCAGGGGGATCTTGGGCCTGTAGTCGGTCAGGGAGTCGATCGAGGGCAGCTGCGGGTAGGCCAGCAGCAGCATGAAGGCGCCCACGGCAACGCCCATGCCAGCCAGTCCGGCCAGCAGGGCGGCGGGATAGGCGATCCAGCGCAGTGACATCAGGAACGAGGCATCCGCAGAATCCAAGAAATCCGGCGGCAAGGTGCCGGAGGGGGCCGCCGGGAGCGCAGGCGGGGTCGTTTCGACCGCTTCATTATAGTGGCAGCCGGTGTGGCGAATCTGCCCGTCCCGGAGCCCTCCGGGGAAATAATTGCTTTACAGGGCTTGAGGTTGTTGCTAGCATTTAACGTGGATTATACTTTCCGCGCCTAAACGGCCATAGCGAAAGGGGAATTCAGCTTGCAGTTCGCTGATCTATTCAAGCCGAAGGCACCGCCGCTGATCGGCATGGACATTAGTTCGTCATCCATCAAGATGGTCGAACTGGTCGATGCCGGCAAGGGGGCCGTGCGCGTCGAACACTACTGCATCGAGCCTCTGGCCAAGGATGCGGTCGTGGACGGCAACGTTGCCAACCTCGAGGCGGTCACGGACGCCGTCCAGCGGGCATGGAAAAGGCTGGGCACCCGGACCAAGAACGTCGCCCTGGCCCTCCCGGCGGCCGCCGTGATCACCAAGAAGATCGTGGTGGCGGCGGGCCTGCGTGAGCAGGAGCTGGAACTCCAGGTCGAGACCGAGGCGAACCAGTACATCCCGTTCGCGCTGGAGGAGGTCAACCTGGACTTCCAGGTGGTCGGTCCGGCGCCGTCCTCCCCGGAGGAGGTCGAGGTGCTGATCGCTGCCAGCCGCAAGGAGAAGGTCGAGGACCGGGTCGCCGTGGCCGAGGCCGCCGGCCTGAAGGCCCTGGTGATGGACGTGGACTCCTACGCCGTCCAGACCTCCTTCGACCTGATCAAGAAGCAGTTCCAGGATGACGGCAAGGACCAGAACGTCGCGCTGGTGGACATCGGCGCGAACGTCACCAACATCACGGTGCTGCGCAACGACCAGGTGGTCTACACGCGGGAACAGGCCTTTGGCGGCGCCCAGCTGACCCAGGACATCATGCGCCAGTACGGCATGAGCCTGGAGGAGGCCGAGCAGATGAAACGCGCCGGCGGGCTGCCCGAGAACTACGAGGCCGAAGTCCTCAGGCCGTTCATGGAAAGCGCCGCGCTCGAAATCCAGCGCGCGATGCAGTTCTTCTTCACGTCCACGCCGTACAACTCCGTGGACCACATCCTGCTTACCGGTGGTTCGGCGGTGATACCGGGGCTGGACGAGATCGTGTCCACCCGCACCCAGGTGAACACGGTGATCGCCAACCCGTTCTCCAGCATGGCGATCTCCCCGCGCATCCAGCTGAAGCGGCTCGTGACCGACGCGCCGTCGCTGATGGTGGCCTGCGGGCTGGCGCTCAGGAGGTTCGACGCATGAGCGTTCGCGTAAACCTGCTGCCACACCGCGCCGAGCGGCGCAATGCGCAGCGCAAGCACCTCGCGATCCTGGCGGGCATGGTGGCCGCTCTGGGCATTGCCATCGCCGTGCTCGTCCACGGCGTGATCGCAGCGCAGATCGCCTTCCAGACCGAGCGCAATGATTTCCTGAAGAAGGAAAACGCCCGCCTGGACAAGGAGATCGACGAGATCAAGGGGCTGCGCGAGCAGATCGCCGCGCTGCTCGCCAGGAAACAGGTCATCGAGCGGTTGCAGACCGACCGTTCGCAGTCCGTCTACCTGCTCGAGCAGATGGTCAAGCAGATGCCCGACGGCGTGTACCTGAAGACGATGCGCCAGGCCGGGCTGCGCGTGAACCTGCAGGGCTACGCCCAGTCGAACGCGCGGGTGTCCACGCTGATGCGAAACCTCAGTGCCTCGCCGTTCCTGCAGAACCCGGAACTCATCGAGATCAAGTCCGCGCAGGTCGGCTCCAAGCGCGTGTCCGAGTTCAACATGAACGTCAGCCTGAAGCCGCCGCAATCCGACGACAAGGGCGGGGACAAGGGCGGCAAGGGTGCCGCCGCACCGGCCGCCGCGAAGAAGGGCTAGCCAGATGAACTCCCTGCTAGAGCAATTCCGCAACCTCAACTTCAAGGACCCGGGCACCTGGCCGGTCCTCCCGAAGCTCATCCTCCTGTCCGGACTGCTGATTGCCATCCTTGTGGGCGCATTCGTGGGCGACTGGCAGGGACAGCTCGACGAGGTCGAGGCCGGGCGCAACCAGGAAACGCAGCTGAAGGACGATTACGTCAAGAAGAAGCAGACCGCGATCAGCCTGGACCTCTATCGGCAACAGCTGCGCGAGATCGACAGCTCCTTCGGCGCATTGCTCAAGCAGCTGCCCAACCGTTCCCAGATGGACGCGCTGCTGGTCGACATCAACCAGGCCGGCCTGGGGCGCGGCCTGAACTTCGACCTGTTCAAGCCGGCGGCAGCCGAAACCACGCGCGATTTCTATGCCGAGCTGCCCATCCAGCTGAAGATCACCGGCGGATACCACGACATGGGCCAGTTCGCCAGTGACATCGGATCGCTGTCCCGGATCGTGACGCTGAACGACCTGGACGTGCGCGTCGACGGCAAGGGCAACCTGAGCCTGGATGCGGTCGCCAAGACGTTCCGCTACCTGGACGACACCGAGGTGGCGGACCAGCGCAGGGCCGCCGCCAAGGCCGGCAAGGCGGCGAAGAAATGAACCGCGCGCTGATCATGGTCGCAACGCTCTCGACGCTGGCGCTGGCCGGCTGCAGCGGGGACGAGCACAGCGACCTCAAGGAAGAACTCAATCGCATGACCAAGGACCTGCGGGCGAAGATCGACCCGCTTCCGGTGGTCAAGCCGTACGAACCCGTGCCCTACACCGCCTTCGACATGGCCGACCCGTTCGGGCCGGCCAAGATTGAGCTGGTGACCAAGAATTCCGGCGGCGGCGGCGGGCCCAAGCCCGACCTCAGCCGGCCGAAGGAACCCCTGGAATCCTTCCCCCTCGAGTCCCTGAAGATGGTGGGCGTCTGGAAGAAGGGCAAGGATTCGTTCGCGCTGGTGCGCGCCGACGCCACCGTGTACCCGGTCAAGGTGGGCAACTACCTCGGCCAGAATTTCGGCTTGGTCACGGGCGTGGGCGAACAGCAAATCGAACTGCGCGAACTTGTGCAGGATTCGGGTGGGGACTGGACTGAACGCAAGACCACGCTCCTTCTGCAGGAATCGGAGGCAAGAAAATGAGCTCGCTCAAACGGATGTTGGTAAAGGCAGCGTGCCTGCTGGCGGCTGTGGCGCTCGCGCCCTCGGCGCTCGCGCAGAACGTCATCGAGAACTTCAACGTGGCGCAGCAGGGGGCCCAGACCATCCTGCGCATCACCATGAAGGAGCAGCTGGCGAACGCCCCGGCGAGCTTCGCCGTGGCCAGCCCGGCGCGCATCGCGCTCGACTTCTCCGGCACCTCCAACGGCCTCGGCCGCAACGCCCAGGACGTCAACCAGGGCGAGCTTCGCTCCCTGAACGTGGTCCAGGCCGGCGAGCGCACGCGCATGGTGCTCAACCTGCGCAACCAGGTGACCTACGACAGCCGCATCGACGGCAAGACCCTCGTGGTCACGCTGACCCCGCTGGCGGCGTCCGCCCAGCCCGCGGTGCCGACCGCGTCGCGCTTCGCCGAAGGCCGCAACGATGTGCGCCACGCGCTGCGCAATGTCGACTTCCGCCGCGGCCGCAACGGCGAGGGCCGCATCGTGATCGACCTGTCCGACGCCTCCACCGGCATCGACATCCGCCAGCAGGGCCAGTCGCTGGTGGTCGAATTCCTCAAGTCCTCCCTGCCCGAAGCCCTGCGCAAGCGCATGGACGTGGTGGATTTCGCCACCCCGGTGCAGACCGTCAGCCTGTTCCCGCAGGGTGACAACGTGCGCATGGTGATCGAGCCCAAGGGCCTGTGGGAACACAACGCCTACCAGACCGACAGCCAGTTCGTGGTCGAGGTCAAGCCGGTCCAGTACGACCCCAACAAGCTGGTCCAGGGCACGCGCGGCGGCTATGCCGGCGAGAAGCTGTCTCTGAACTTCCAGGCGGTGGACGTGCGCTCGGTGCTGAACGTGATCGCCGACTTCACCGACTTGAACATCATCACCAGCGACTCGGTGCAGGGCAGCCTGACCCTGCGGCTGAAGGACGTGCCGTGGGACCAGGCGCTGGACATCATCCTGCAGACGCGCGGCCTGGACATGCGCAAGAACGGCAACGTGCTGTGGATCGCGCCGCGCGACGAACTGGCCACGAAGGAGAAGCTCGCCCTCGAGACCGCGCAGCAGATCACCGAGCTCGAGCCGGTGCGCACCGAGAACTTCCAGCTCAACTACGCCAAGGCGGAAGCGTTCTCGAAGATCCTGACCGATGACAAGCAGCGCATCCTGTCCAAGCGCGGCAGCGCGGTCTGGGACGCCAGGACCAACCAGCTGTTCATCCAGGACGTGCCCTCCAAGCTGGAGGAAGTGCGCCGGCTGGTCTCCAAGGTCGACGTCCCGGTGCGCCAGGTGCTGATCGAGGCGAGGATCGTCGAGGCAAACGACAACTTCAGCAAGAACCTGGGCGTGCGCCTGGGCTTCAACGACCGTTCCGCGGCGGCAGGACAGGCAACCCGAATCGCGCCCGGCATCACGGGCGCCGGCATGAACAGGGTGTCCATCGCGGGCAACATCACCGGTACCGGTGTGCGCCTCGGCCAGACGCCGGATCCGGGCACGGGCTACTTCCCCGACTC
>CAIVVS010000187.1 GCA_903909415.1 uncultured Pseudomonadota bacterium
ATGGTTACGTGAACGACTTCCCGGTGGAGCGCATCTACCGGGACGTCAGGGTGTGCCAGATCTACGAGGGTGCGAGCGACATCCAGCGGATGGTGATCAGCAGGGCGCTGGCGGCATAGAACGGGGGACGCATGGCCGGACCGATCGACTTCTACTTCGACTACTCCTCGCCCTACGGCTACTTCGCCGGCGAGAAGATCGACGCCATCGCGGCGCGGCACGGCCGCACGGTGCGCTGGCGCCCGTTCCTGCTGGGCGTGGCCTTCAAGGCCACCGGCGGCGCGCCCCTGCCCCAGGTGCCGGTCAAGGGGCCCTACCACCTGCACGACTTCGCCCGCACGGCCCGCTACCTCGGCGTCGAGTACCGCCAGCCGCCCAGGTTCCCGATTTCCTCGGTCGCGCCGACCCGCGCCTTTTACTGGCTGGAGGCGAGTGACCCGGCACGCGCGGTGGTGCTGGCCCGCGCCCTGTACCGCGCCTACTTCGTCGACGGTACGGACATCTCGGACCCGGAGCAGACCGCGAAGGTCGCCGAAGCCATGGGCGTCGACGGCGCGGCGGTCCGCGCCGGCATGGCCGATGCCGCGGTGAAGGACCACACCCGGGCCGAAGTGGAATCGGCGATCGCGCGAGGCGCCTTCGGTTCGCCCTACATCGTGGTGGACGGTGAACCTTTCTGGGGCTCGGACCGGCTGGACCAGGTCGAGCGCTGGCTCGCGACCGGCGGCTGGTGATGCCGGCCATCCATTCCGCGCTGAACCCGCGCGATACCGGCTTCGCGGCCAATGCCGCCGCGATGGCGGCCCTGGTCGCCGACCTGCGCGCCAAGGTGGCGACGGTGGCGCTGGGCGGTGGTGAGGCGGCGCGCGCGCGCCACGCGGCGCGCGGCAAGCTGCTGCCGCGGGAACGCGTGCGCCTGCTGCTGGATCCCGGCACGCCCTTCCTGGAACTGTCGCAGCTGGCCGCGCTGAGGATGTACGGCGACGAGGCGCCGGGCGCCGGCATGGTCACCGGCATCGGCCGGGTCGCCGGCCGCGAATGCATGCTGGTGGTGAACGACGCGACGGTCAAGGGCGGCACCTACTACCCGATGACGGTCAAGAAGCACCTGCGCGCGCAGGAAATCGCGCTGCAGAACCGGTTGCCCTGCATCTACCTGGTGGATTCCGGCGGCGCCTTCCTGCCCGAGCAGGACCAGGTATTCCCGGACCGGGACCACTTCGGGCGCATCTTCTACAACCAGGCCACCATGTCGGCCGCCGGCATCCCGCAGGTCGCGGTGGTGATGGGTTCGTGCACGGCGGGCGGGGCCTACGTGCCGGCGATGTCCGACGAGACCGTCATCGTGAAGGGCCAGGGCACGATCTTCCTCGCCGGCCCGCCGCTGGTGAAAGCCGCCACCGGCGAGGTGGTCAGCGCCGAGGACCTGGGCGGGGCCGAGGTGCACACGCGCCAGTCCGGCGTGGCCGACCACTACGCGCAGGACGACGCGCATGCGCTGGCGATCGCGCGGCGCATCGTCGGCCACCTGAACCGTCCCAAGGCGGTGTCGCTGGAACTCGCCGAGCCGCGCGAGCCGCTGTACGCGCCGGACGAGCTCGGCGGCGTGATCCCGGCCGACAGCCGCAAGCCCTACGACGTGCGCGAGGTGGTCGCGCGCATCGTCGATGGCTCCGAGCTGGACGAGTTCAAGGCGAACTACGGCACGACCCTGGTCACCGGCTTCGCGCGCCTGCACGGCTACCCGGTGGGCATCGTCGCCAACAACGGCATCCTGTTCTCCGAGTCGGCGCAGAAGGGCGCGCACTTCATCGAGCTGTGCGCGCAGCGCGGCATCCCGCTGGTGTTCCTGCAGAACATCACCGGCTTCATGGTCGGGCGCAAGTACGAGGCCGGCGGCATCGCCAAGGACGGCGCGAAGATGGTGACCGCGGTGTCCTGCGCGCAGGTGCCCAAGTTCACCGTGATCATCGGCGGCTCCTACGGCGCGGGCAACTACGGCATGTGCGGCCGCGCCTTCAACCCGCGCTTCCTGTGGATGTGGCCGAACGCGCGCATCAGCGTGATGGGCGGGACGCAGGCCGCGGCGGTGCTGGCCACGGTGCGTCGCGACGCGATCGAGGCGAAGGGTGGAACCTGGCCGGCCGACGAGGAGGCCGCATTCCGCCAGCCGATCCTCGAGCAGTACGAGGCGCAGGGCCATCCCTACTATGCGAGCGCGCGGCTGTGGGACGACGGCGTGATCGCGCCCGGGGACACGCGCCGCGTGCTGGGCCTGGCGCTGTCGGCCTCGCTCAACGCCCCCATCGAGCCGACCCGCTTCGGCGTGTTTCGGATGTAACCCCCGGACGTCACTGCAGGAACCCACCACCATGGCAAGCAAGAAACCCCTCAAGTACAAGACCCTGCTGGCCGAGTCGCGCAACGGCATCGGCATCATCTGGCTGAACCGGCCGGAACTGCGCAATGCGTTCAACCCCGACATGGTGGCCGAGCTCCATGCCGCCTTCGCGGCGATGGAAGCCGATGACGCGGTGCGCGCGGTGGTGCTGGCCGCCAACGGCCCGGCCTTCTGCGCCGGCGCCGACCTGAACACCATGAAGGCGATGGCCGGCTACTCGCAGGCGAAGAACCTGGAGGACGCGCGCAGCTATGCCAGCCTGTGGAAGCGCATCGACACCCTGTCCAAGCCGGTGGTCGCGCGGGTGCATGGCGCGGCCATCGCCGGCGGCACCGGGCTGGTGGCGGCCTGCGACATCGCGGTCGCGTCCACCGACGCGGTGTTCGCGCTGACCGAAACGAAGATCGGCCTGGTGCCCGCCACCGTCGGCCCCTACGTGCTGCGCGCGATCGGCATGCGCAGCGCGCGGCGCTACTTCCTCACCGGGGAGCGCTTCGACGCCGCCGAGGCCTACCGCATCGGCCTGGTGCAGGAACTCTGCCCGCCCGCGGAACTGGACCATGTGGTGAATGCGCTCCTGGGCGAACTGGTGCAATGCTCGTCCGCGGCGCTCGCAGCCTGCAAGGACTTGCTGTCTGCCATCGCCGACGACTCCCAGGGCACGCCGAGCGCCGCCGTGTCGGACGACACCGCGAAGCGCATCGCCGCGATCCGCGTCTCGCCCGAGGGCAAGGAAGGCATACGCGCCTTCCTGGAAAAGCGCCGTCCCGGCTGGCACCCCGAAGCTGCATCGAAGCCGAAAGCGAAGCGCAAGGCCTGATGTTCGACAAGATCCTCATCGCCAACCGCGGCGAGATCGCCTGCCGCGTCGCGCGCAGCGCGCGGCGCATGGGCGTGCGCACGGTGGCGGTGTACTCCGATGCGGATGCACACGCGCTGCACGTGGCGAGCGCCGACGAGGCGGTGCGCATCGGGCCCGCGCCCGCCGCGCAGAGCTACCTCGACGGCGCGGCGGTGATCGCGGCGGCGCTGCGCACCGGGGCGCAGGCCATCCACCCGGGCTACGGCTTCCTGTCGGAGAACGAAGACTCCGCGCAGGCCTGCGAGGACG
Source organism: uncultured Pseudomonadota bacterium (assembly GCA_903909415.1). The sequence continues at coordinate 3,513 of CAIVVS010000187.1, forward strand.
CCGGCCCGGTCTTCATCGGGCCGCCCGCTGCCGCGATCCGCGCCATGGGCGACAAGTCCGCGGCCAAGGCGCTGATGGCGCGCGCCGGCGTGCCGCTGGTGCCCGGATACCACGGCAAGGACCAGGACCCGGCGCTGCTCGCGCGCGAGGCGGCCAAGATCGGCTGGCCGGTGCTGCTCAAGGCCAGCGCCGGCGGCGGCGGCAAGGGCATGCGCGCGGTCCATGCCGCGGGCGATTTCGCCGCGGCGCTGGCAGCCTGCCAGCGCGAGGCGGCCGCCAGCTTCGGCGACGACCATGTGCTGATCGAGAAGTACCTGCAGCGTCCGCGCCACATCGAGATCCAGGTGTTCGGCGACACGCAGGGCAACTGCGTCTATCTGTTCGAGCGCGACTGCTCGGTG
>CAIVVS010000188.1 GCA_903909415.1 uncultured Pseudomonadota bacterium
AGGTGCTGACGAAGCAGGTGTCGCCGCCGCCGTCCGGCGGGACGGTGTGGTTGTAGAGCATGCTGCCCAGCGGCGGCATGGGCGCGCAGGACTGGTCGGAGTGGTAGCTCTCGCCGGAGATGCGGTCCGAGGTCTCGTCGTAGTGGAACTTGCGCACCAGCGGGTTGTCGCTCGGCTTGCTGATGGTGGTGCCGCCGACGTGCTTGCCCAGCGGGCCGAAGTGCTGGGCGAAGCGGATCTGGTCCTCGTGGCTGATCTTCTGGTCGCGGAAGAAGATGACCAGGTGGCGGGTGTAGGCGTCCTTCACCTCGGCGATGGTCTCGGGCGACAGCGGCTTGGTCAGGTCGATGTCGGTGATCTCGGCGCCGATGTGCGGCGAGGCCGGGGTGACGGTGATGGTCTTGTACGTCGGCCGCGCGTCCGCCGGGGTCAGTGCCCGGATCGGCGCGCCTATGCTGCTGGTGTACATGCGTGGTCTCCTGGTGGAACCGGCCTCGACGCCCGCCTCTGCGTGCGGCGGTGCTTGCCGGGATGCGCCACCCTACGCGCCCGGCACGGCCGTGCACAGGCCGCCCGGGCGAAAGGTGTTATGCTTTTTTCGGCATATCCGACACCCCCATCCCGGACCCGGCCGATGAACCTCAAGCAGCTGGATTACTTCGTGCAGGTGGCCGCCCACGGCAGCCTGAGCCGCGCCTCGGCCGCGCTGGGCATGGGCCAGCCTGCGCTGAGCCGGCATATCCGGGGGCTGGAGACGGAACTGCGGCGCAACCTGTTCCACCGCAACGGGCGCGGCGTGCTGCTCACCGACGCCGGGGCGCGCTTCCTGTCGTACGCCAAGGGCATCCTCAGCCAGCTGGACGGCGCGCGTGCCGCGATGGCCGGCACCGACGCCGACATCGGCGGTCGGGTCGTGGTGGGCCTGCCGCCCTCGGTGGGGCGCTCGGTCACCGTGCCCCTGGTGCGCGCCTTCCGCGCCCGCTACCCGAACGCGCAGCTGTCCCTGGTCGAGGGACTGAGCGCCGGCATGCAGGAGCAGCTGCTCGCCGGCCGCGTGGACCTGGCGGTGCTGCACAACCCGGCCGCCTCGGCCTTGGTCGCGGTGGAGCCGCTTCTGACCGAGGCGCTGTGCCTGGCCAGCCCGGCGGCCGGGGTGAGCAGCAAGCTGAAGACCCAGTCGAAAACGGCGGACTTCGACGAGCTCGCCGGCCTGCCGCTGATCTCGCCCAGCGCGCCGCACCTGATCCGCACCCTGGTGGAAGCCGAGGCCGCTCGGCGCGGCATCGAGCTGAACTTCTCGCTGGAAGTGGACGCCGTGGGTTCGCTGCTGGACCTGGTACGCGAGGGCTGCGGCCATGCCGTGGTGCCCCAGTCGGTGGTCTGGGCAGGCCTGCCCGGTGGTGGCGTGGTGGCGCGGCGCATCGTGCGCCCGCGACTGGCCAGCCTGCTGGCGCTGGTCACCTCGACGCGCCGGCCGGCGACCCTGCTGTCCAGCGGCACCGAGGCCATCCTGCGCGGGCTGCTGCAACAGGCCATGGGTGGGCGCGGCGAAGGCAAGCCAGCGCAGGCCGCCTGAAGCACGCACACCGCAGCACGAAGGGCGCACACGACGCACACGACGCGCGCGCGCGCCGCTGCGCGCCGATGCAGAATGCGGTCTTGCCTCGCCAACCCGGAGCCCGTCCATGCCCGCACGCCCCGCCACCCGATTGAAGGTCCTGCTCGCCACCGCGCTCGGCGCCGCGACGCTCGCCGCCCACGCCGCGTGGCCCGAGAAACCGGTGAAGATCATCCTGCCCTACGCCGCAGGCGGCCTGGGCGACGTGCTGGTGCGCACGGTGCAGACCGGCGTGCAGTCGCGACTCGGCCAGCCGGTGGTGATCGAGTACCGCACCGGGGCGAGCGGCAACATCGGCGTGCAGGAGGTGATCCGCGCCGCGCCCGACGGCTACACGCTGCTGCTGGGGCCGACCAACAACTTCGTGATCAACCAGTACCTCTACCCCAACCTCGGCTACGACCCGCTGGCGGCGCTGGTGCCCGTGACCATGCTGGCCGACACGCCCTACCTGGTGTACGTGAACGCGCAGGTGCCGGCCACCACCTACCCGGAGTTCGTGGCCTACGCCCGCGCGAACGCCGGCAAGCTGAACTACGGTTCGCCGGGCAATGCCACGGTGCCGCACCTGTCGGCCTACATGCTGTCCGAGGTGATGGGCGCGCGCATGACCCACGTGCCCTACAAGGGCGCGCAGCCCGGCGTGCAGGCGCTGCTGGCCAATGACGTGCAGATGTTCATCTTCAGCTACGGCATCTCCGGCCCGCTGATCGCCGCGGGCAAGCTGCGCGCGCTGGCCGTGGCATCGGGCGAGCGGCTCAAGGCGCTGCCGAACGTGCCCACCGCCACCGAGGCCGGCATTCCCGCGGGCGTGCTGCTGAGCAACTGGTGGGCGATCGCCGCGCCGCGCGGCACCGACGGCCCGGTGGTGGGCAGGCTGGCCGCCGACATCCGCGCGTCGCTCATGGATGCCGAGGTGCAGAAGAAGTACCAGGACATGGGCGTGATCCCGCTGGGGAACACGCCGGCCGATGCGATGGAGCGCATGCGCGCCGAGGCGCGCAGCTGGAAGGCGATCGTCGAGAAGTCCGGCGCGAAGGCCGACCAGTAAGCGCGTCGGTATCGCGCGGGGCGCGGGTACGGGCGGACCTGGCCGCGGCCGGGCCCGGCGCTACTTCGCGTGCCGCTTCTCGCCCTCGGCGAGGATCTTCGCCGTCACGCCTTCCTTGTTCATCGCCTGCATGGCGGTGTCCAGGCGCTTGAGCGAGTCGCCGCTCATCCAGGTGCTGCACGCGAGGTAGAGCTGCTGCTCGGTGACGGTGAACACCGGCTTGACCGGCGGCGCCTTGGCGCGCTCGGCGATGCCGCGCCAGGTGTACTGGCCCGACACCCACAGGTCGATGTGCTGCGGGTCTTCCTTCTTGAGCAGCAGCTTGGGCGGCAGCAGCACCTCGCTGGTGGCCTCGATCTGGTTGGTCAGGCCGCGCTCGTTCAGGAACTCGGCCTTGGCGTCGGACTTGACCACGCCGATCTTGTAGCGGCGCAGGTCGCCCAGCGCCTTGGGGGCAACCGGGAAGTCGGCCTTGCCCACCAGGATCCAGCGGTTGGTCGCCAGCGGCCCGACCCAGCGGAACAGCAGTTCGCGGTTGTCCAGCCGGGCGGTGGAAAAGAGGCAGGTGTCCTTCTCGAACTGGGCGCGCTTGTAGCCGGCGTCCCAGGCGACGAACTCGAAGCGCGCGCTGAGGTTGGCGCGCTTCAGCAGCTCGGTCACCACCTCGGTGGACATGCCCGCGGGCTTGCCACCGTCCTGGTAGTTGAACGGCGGATTCTGCTCGGACAGCAGCGTGAGCGTCTGTGCCTGCGCCGCGCCCGCCAGCATCGCCGTTGCCGCGACCAGCGCCCCCAGTCCTGCTGCCATCCTGCTGCGATCCATGCCCTCTCTCCCCGTTCGCCTGCGACCCCGCGCGACGGCGCGGGACCGGACAAGGTACCGAGGATAGCCGCCCGGCAATTCAGGCGGCAAGCAGGAAGTTCGCGCAGGGCCGAGCGGGAAGACCGAGCGGCAAGTACGAGGGGGAAGTTCGCGAAGGCGCCCCGCCCCACCGTACCGGCTACTTCGCGGCGGCCTCGGCCATGCGCCTGACCGCCGGCTCGTCGGGCTGCTCGCGTGCGAGCTGCTCCCAGGCACGGCGTGCCTCGTCCTTGTAGCCCTCGCGGTCCAGCCAGGCGGCGAAGGCCACACGCTCGGGGAACGGCGCCTTCGCGTCCGGTCGCGCGCGCGCCAGCGCGTCGCGCTGCGCGGCGTCCACCACGATGAACCAGCCGCTTGCGCCGCGCGAGGCGCCGCCGGATACCGCGGGCTGCGCCTGCCAGTCGTAGCGCTCGCCCGGCTTGAGCACGACCTCCTCCGGGATGCGGTAGTTCGCCGCCGCTGCCGTGCCCTCATGCAGGGCGGTGCCATCGCGGTCGCGCAGCGCGATGCGGTAGTTGCCCACGTTGGCCGGGTCTTCCCAGCGCAGCTCGGGCCGCGCCTCCAGCACCGCGCCGTTGCGCGGCGCCGTGGCGCGCAGGCGGTTGGGCGCGCCGACGCTGCGCATCACCACCGCGCCCTGCGTGACGCTGGCGATGTTCACCTTCGCGCCACCGGCGCGCGCGAACGACAAGGCCTTTTTCCTCGGCGCCGAGCCGCTCAGCTCGCGCGGCTCGCGCTCGCCGACGGTGAAGGCCGCCGGACCGGTGAAGGCGAACTCCTCGCCGCTGGCCGAGAACACCACCACCAGCTTCGCGCCCGCGCCCAGGGTCACGCGCGCGCCCGAGGGCAGCTCCTGCAGCATGCCCACCGGGCCGGCGTTGGCGCCGGTGCGCTGCACCGCGCCGCTGGCCTCGGTGACCATCGCGGCGGCCGCGACCACGGCTTGCGCCGCGAGCTGCGGGGCCGTCAGGCCGAAAAGCAGCGCCAGAATAGCATAAGTCGCTGATTTAATTATATTTTTCTCACTGCGTTTCATGTTCGTGTCCAGCGGTTTGGTGTGCTGCGTGCGTGGCTTGCTCATCAGGCCTCCCGCTCCGTTAACGCGGCGCCGCGCTGCCCGGCATACCGGCCAGGCCCTGGCGCGCGTGTTCCACCGTGACTTTGTTCCCATCGGCCTGCGCGGCGGCCAGTGCGCGCTCGAAATGCGCGCGTGCCAGCGCCGCATCGCCGTTGCGCGCATGCGCCCGTCCCAGCATCAGCAGGTCATTCGCCACCGCCCTCGCAAGCGCGAGTTTCTTGTCGATAGTGAGCGCTTCATTCAGCGGGGCCAGTGCCTCCGCCGGGGCCGAGGATGCTCCCGGCAGCAGCAGCGCCGACCCGAGCAGCCGCAGCGCATTCGCCAGTTCCTCCTGGTCGCCAGCGGCGCGCTGCAGCGTGATCGCCTCGCGGCCCAGCTTCGCAGCGGTGGCGCCATCACCGGCGGCGAGCGCGAGGTAGCCGCGCAGGCCAAGCAGCTTGCCGCGCAGCGCGCAGGACTCGCGGCACTTCGCTTCCGCCTTCGTGGCGAACTCCGACGCGGCCGCATGCTCGCCCGCGTCCATCGCCAGCAGCGCGCGGCGCAGCGCGGCCTCGGCGACGCGCCGGTCGGCGAACACCAGGTTGCGCTCGTTCAGGATGCGCTCGGCGCTCGCCACCGCGCCGGCGCGGTCGCCCAGGCGCTGCTGCACGATGGACAGGTTCACCAGGTTGGCGGCGATCGCGTCCTCGTCCTCGATGGACTCGGCCGCGGCCAGCGCGCGGCGGAAATGGTCGGCCGCGCCCTTGTAGTCGCCGCGCGCGAAGAACTGCTCGCCGCGGTTGTTCTCGTCCACCGCGCGCTGCAGGCGGCTGGGCGGCGCCTCGGTCGGCGGGCCGCCCGCGCAGGCGGCGAGCAGCGCGCACAGCACGGCCGGCAGTGCACGCGTGGCCAAGGGCTTCATTTCGCGCTCCCCGCGCTCGTCGGCGCAGGCGTGGCAGCGGGGCTGGCCGGCAATGCGGGCCAGGGCATGCCCGATTCGTTCAGGTCGATCGGCAGGGTGCGCGTCTGCGGCGCACCCACCATGCGGTTGAAGGGCCAGCTGCGCTTGACCGCGCTGGTGAGTTCGGCCGCGTCGGCGGCGGCGCCCTGCACTTCCGCCAGCGTGCCCTCGACGCGGTCGGAGGCGCCGTTCAGGCGCTCGCCGGTCGCGCGCGCGGCACGGTTGAGTTCGCGCGCGGCATTGGCCACGTCGGACATCGCCGAGCTGGTGCTGGCGGCGATCTTCGGCAGCTCGCTCTCCACCGCCTTGCTGCTGTTGCGCGCGAACTGGTTCACCGTCTCGCCCATGGTGCCCACGTTTTCGCGCACGCTGCCGGCCACGGCCGTGGCCTGGGTGGTGAACTCGGTGAAGCGCTGCTGCATCGCCGGTACGCCCTCGATCACGCTGCGCGTGGCGAGCATCGACTGGCGGAAGTCCCCCTCCGGGTCGTTGATCCAGCCCACCGTGTCGCGCAGGCCCGCCACCACCGGCTCGACGCGGCGTTTCAGGTCCTCCACCGCGTCCGTGTAGGAAGCGCCGCGCTCGAACGCGATCACCTCGTTCTCGGCCAGGCTGCGACCGCCCACCGCGTCGCGCTTGGGCACGATCTCGACGAAGGACGCGCCGATCAGGCCCTCGCGCGCCAGGCGCGCGTGCGAGCCCACCGGCACCATGGCGACGTACTCGGTGTTGATCGCGAGCTCCACCTCGACCTCGGCGCGCTTGATCTGCATGTCGGCAACCTTGCCCACGTGGAAGCCCAGCAGCTTCACCGGCATGCCCTTGGAGATGCCGCTCGCGTCCGGTGCGATGAAGAACACCCGCGTCTGGCGCGCGAGCAGGCCCTGCTTCCAGCCCACCGCCAGCACCAGCACCGCCAGCGCCGCGACCGCGACCACCACGAACAGCGTGACCTTGCGGCCCATGCCGGGAAAGCGCGGCCGGCTCACCATGGCCGCGATGCGGCCGAGTTCATCGCCTGCCATGTCGCCATCGGTTCCTTGCTTCGGGCTCATTTCACCACCCCTGCTTCCAGTTCCAGCGCGGCGATGCGCGCATGGCCCAACCGTCCTTCCACCGCCGCGGGCACGGCCCCGCAGACGCACACCAGGCTGCGGAACGGCAGGTGCCGCTCCACCAGCGAGAACATGCGCGCCGCGCGCGGCAGCTCCGCCTCGTCCAGTTCGTCGAAGGGCGAGTCCACCCAGATCAGCTCCGGCGCCATCGCCACCGCGCGCACCAGCGACACCAGCCGGCGCGTGAGCAGGTCCAGTTCGCCCGGGCGCTTGCCCGCCACCGAAGCGTCCAGTCCCAGCTCGCGGAACGCGCCCTCGACCAGCCAGGGCAGTTCGCGCCCCGCCGCCGGCGCATGGTAGGTGACCGGCGCCCAGATGTTCTCCCAGGCGTTCATGTTGGCCAGCAGCCCGCCGTCGGGCGGCACGAAGGCGATGTGCGGCGCGCGCCCCGGGCGCGGCAGCCAGCGCGAACCGGCGAGCTCGCTGCCCATGAACTCGATCTGGCCGCGCTCCTCCTTCTTCGGCGTCGCATCCGCCGGGCCCAGCCGCGCCATCAGCGTCGCGCGCAGCGCGCGCGAGGGCAGCACCAGCAGCACCTGCTCGCCGGGCGCGACGTCCAGGCGCGCGCCGGCGCGCAGGCCCGGCAGCCCGTGTATGGACAGCACCGGCGCGGCCGCGCGGCTCGACATGCTGCGGGGAACCGCGCTCATGCGCCCGCCTTGATGATGCCGAACAGCAGCACGCCGAACACGAAGTAGGCGAACACCGCGTTGAACAGCGTCACCAGGCCGAAGCTCTGCATGATGGCGCGCGTCACCGCCTGCGGCACCGCGCCCATCTCCTGGCGCGGCAGGCGCAGGCCCTGGTTGCAGCTCACCAGCGCGATGATCAGGCCGAAGGCCACGCTCTTGACCAGCGAGTAGCCGATGTCCCACAGGCTCGCCACGGACAGGAACTCGTTCAGCAGCTGGCTGAGCGTGGCGTCGATCACCAGGGGCGCGAGCAGGAAGCCGCCCGCGACCGCCACCACCTGGAAGTAGATGGTGAGCGCGACGGTCGCCACGGTGATGCCGGCCAGGCGCGGCAGCACCATGCAGTCCCACACCCGCATGCCCAGCAGGCGCATGGTGCGCAGCTCGCCCGAGACGTTCATCAGCGCGAGCTCGGAGGTCGCCGCCGAGCCGCTGCGGAAGATCACCAGCAGCGCGGCGAACAGCGGGCCGACCTCACGGAACACGAACAGCACCAGGATCTTGGTGGTCACCGCGACGTCCGCGTTCAGCACGCGGATCATATACAGGATGATCAGCGTGCCCACGGCCGCGCCGCGCAGCAGGATGCTGGGCGAGGCCTGGATGCCGGTGAAGTACACCTGGCGCAGGAACGCCTCGCGCACCGGCGGCAGCGCGAGCGCGCGCAGCCAGCGCGGCAGCAGGCGCGAGGCCCAGCCGCGCTGCGCCGGCTCCCCGGCCACGTCGTCCGCGGCGATGCCTTCCATGGTCGTGTCGGCGGCAGCCATGTCAGCGTGGCTCGTCGATCAGGATGTGATGCGCCTTGCGGTTCGTGCCGTAGGGCCGCGGCCCGGCGCCGCCTTCCAGCGGCGCCGGGCTCCACAGGAACACGCCGTCGTCGTCCCCGGCGCGGCGCAGCGCCGGCGGATAGGCCAGCGCACCCGCCACCGCATCGGTGCAGGCCACCGGCGCGCCGCCGGCGCGCGCGCGCGCCTCGAGTTCATCGGCCCGGTGGGCCACCGCGCCGAGCACGCGCCATTGCGCGCGCGCGCCCGAACCGAGCCTGCCGGCGAAGGCCTCGCCCGCGGCGATGCCCACGGTGACCGGCTCCGTGTCCAGCGGCGCGGCCAGGTCCACCCGCAGGCGCGCGATGCCCAGCAGCAGGTCCTGCGCGGCTTCCATGGCCGCGCGCGCCGGCGAGCGCAGCGGCACCGGCGCGCCGAAAGCCGCCACCACCCGCTCGCCGCTGTGCGCCTCGATGCGCCCACCGTGGGCGGCGACCGCGCGCTCGATGCGCGCGAGGTGGCCGTTGGCCCAGAGCGACACCCTGGCCGGCGCGGCCGATTCCGCCACCGCGCCCAGCCCGCCGATGCGCACCGACATCACCGCGACCGGCGCGCGCCGCGCGCGCGTGCCCACGTCGGTGCCGCCGGATTCGATGCGCCGCACGGTGTCCGCGTCGAGCACGCCCTCGAAGGCCGCGCGCAGCCGGTTGCGCGAGCGCATCGCGGCGAACAGTTCCACCCCCGCGCCCAGCAGCGCGGCGACGACACCCGCGGCCGCCAGCGTGCCCACCGGCAGCAGGACGTCGCGGTCGAACAGCACGCCGGCGGCCACCGCCAGCAGCAGCAGGTAGGCCGCCACCAGCGCCGCGCGCAGCCAGGCGCTGCGACCGAGCGCGCACAGCGCCGCGAGCAGGGCGAACAGCAGGACCACGCCCGGCCCGGCCGGCTGCAGCAGGCCGCGGTTGAGCAGCGCGCGCAGCACCTGCGCATGCACCATCACGCCGGGCACGCGGCGGTTGTCCGGTTCGCGCGCCACCATGGGCACCGGCGCGAACAGCCGGTCCTCGAAGGGCAGGATCACGCCCAGCAGCACCACCTTGCGGTTGAAGGCGGCGCGCAGCTCCGCCTCGTCACCGGCATCGATCCAGGCCAGCACCTGCGCCATGGACAGGTAGGCCATGTCCGGGCCCACGCTCCAGGGCACGAAGCCCGACCAGGCCTGGTTCACGCCCGCGGCCGCGGCGATCGCCGCGGGGAAACTGCACAGCGTCGCGTCATCCACGCACGCGCGATCCTCGAAGCGCCGCACCACGCCGTCGGCGTCCAGCGGCAGCAGGGCCTCCCCGAAGCGGCCCGCGCCGCCCGCCGCGGACACGAACACCGGATGCACGCTGCGCGGCGCGCCGGAGGCATCCACGGTGCGCGCGAACACCATGGGCAGTCGCTCGCGCGACGCCAGCATGGGACCGAGCAGCGCCTGGTCGATGCCGGGCACCAGGCCGCCGAACAGCCGGTCGGGCAGCACCACGTCCATGGCATAGACCGCCGCGCCGGCGCCGGCCATCGCCGAGACCAGCTTGCCGAGGTGCCGGTGCCAGAGCGCGAACGGCTCGGGCAGGGCGGCAAAGCTGCGCTCGTCGATGCCGACCACCACCGGGTCGTTCTGCGCCGGGCGGGGCGCGTGCCTGCGTTGCAGCAGGGACAGGGTATCCAGCGCCCAGCGGTCGGCCGGGTTGGCGCCGGGATCGATCGCGTCGCCGCCGCGCCAGGCGCCGCCCGCGACGACGAGCAGCAGGGCCGCCAGCGCGGACAGGGCGAACGCCAGCGCGCCGCGCCGCGCGGCTGGATCCAGCGTGGGAAATGGTCGCGCCATCAGTCGGATGTCAGCAAACAGGCCGACAATGGCGGCTGCCTGGTCGGCGCGTTGTTTCGGAGCGTTGATGTGTCATATGTCACGGGCTCCTGCCTGTCGGGTCAACTGGGACCGCCATGCGGCGTTGATCAGGCGAGTGGGCTAGCATATTACAGTCTGTAATGAATGCAGCCCGCATCGGACCGAACCCGGCCGATGACACGGGTGACACGGGTGACACGCGGCAAGGCGGACAAGGCGCTCGAGATCAGGCGCCGCCCGGCTCGCCTCGGGCAGCACACCAACAAAGGGAGAGTTCCATGGGCACCAGCCTCGTACAAGGCGTTCCGGTGCGCGCAAGCCGCACGCTCGCGCGCCGCATCGCCACCACGCTGGGCATCGCAGCCGCCGTCGCACTGTCGGGCGCGGTCCACGCGGAAAAGCACGCGCTGATCATGGCGATCAGCGCGTATCCGTCCCCGATTCCCTCGCTCAGGGGCGTGCCCAACGACGTGGAAAGCGCGCGGCGCATCGCGCGCTCCCTGGGCGTGCCGGACAGGAACATGCGCGTCTACCGCGACGGCGAACTCACGCTTGCGGGCATGCGCCGCGCGTTCGACGACCTCGAGGAACGCGCCGACGCGAACGACCAGGTGTTCGTGTACTACTCCGGCCACGGCACGCGCCTGCGGGTGCCCGAGGAGGATGACCGCTGCGCCGAGGGCCTGGTGACCGCCGACGGCCAGGCCTTCCTGGACTCCGAGGTGGAACAGCGCCTCAAGCGCCTGGGCCAGAAGGCCACGCGCCTGGTGGTGCTGCTGGACGCATGCCATTCGGGCGGCGTGA
>CAIVVS010000189.1 GCA_903909415.1 uncultured Pseudomonadota bacterium
CAGCGCAAGGTGGGCGTGCGCGTGCCCGACCTGCTGGTGTCCATCGCGGTGGTGGCCGGCACCGACATGATCGCCACCGTCCCCGAGCGCATCGCGCGCGAATTCGCCGGCATGCTGTCGTTGCAGGTGATGCGCGCGCCGCTGGCCTTCGCCGACCCGAACATCCTGATGATCTGGCACGAGCGCACCCACCGCGACCCGACCCACCGCTTCCTGCGGCAGGCGGTGCGCGAGGTGGGACGGGGATTCGACACATGACGACGGGAACGGACAGGACGCTGCGCGGCCGGCGCTGGATGGCCGTCACCGGCCATCCGCTGGCGAGCGACGCGGCGCGCGAGGCGATGTCGCGCGGCGGCAGCATCGTGGATGCCGCCATCGCCGCCTCGGCGGTGCTTGCGGTGACGGCCACCCACGCCAACTCCATCGGCTCGGACGGCTTCGCGCTGCTGTACTCCGGCGGCAAGGTGAGCGCGCTGAACGGCTCGGGCGCGGCCCCGCTGGCCGCGACGCCGGAACGCTTTGCCTCCGGCATTCCGCCCAAGGGACCGATCGCCGCGGTCACCCCCGGCCTGCCGCGCATCTGGGAAGCCCTGCATGCGCGCGGCGGCCGCTTGCCTTGGAACAGCCTGTTCGGCGCGGCCATCGCCGCCGCCGAATCGCACGCGGTGTCGCCGGTGCTGTTGCGCAACCTCGCCACCGACCTCGCGCTGCTGCGCGCCGACCCGGGCTGCGCTGCGGTGTACACGCGCGATGGCGAGCCGCTCGCCCCGGGGGACCTCTTGCGCCAGCCGGCGCTCGCCGACACGCTGCGCGCGGTGGCGGACACGGGCGCGGATGCCTTCCACACCGGCGCGATCGCGCGATCGCTCGCCGCGGCAGCCCGAGCGGGCGGCGGACTGCTGTCGGAATCCGACCTGGCGGCGTACCAGCCGGAATGGACCGAGGCGCTCACGACGGGCTACCGCGGCCTCACCGTCCACGCCATGCCGCCGAACGCCTATGGCGTGCTGATGCTGGCGCAGCTGAATGCGCTGCAGTCCCTGCCGTCCTCCGTGCTGGCCGGCGACCGCGCCGCGGTGCTGGCGCTGCAGATCCGCGCGACCTTCGCGGCGCTGGCGGAAGTGAAGCCGCGCATCTGCGATCCGCGCTGGCGCAATGACGCGCAGCGCGCCGCCGACCTGGACGCGATGCTCGGCCCGGCGGTCACGGCACGGCTGTGCGCCGCGCTGGCGCAGCCGGCGCACCCGGTGGACCCGCCCGTGCCCGGCGGCACCACCGGGCTGGTGATGGTGGATGGCCAGAGCGGCGACGCGCTGGTGATGCTGCAGAGCAATTTCCAGCCCTTCGGCTGCGCCTTCCTCGACCCGGCGACCGGCGTGCTGCTGAACAACCGCATGATGTGCTTCTTGCACGACCCGGCCGACGTGAACGCGGTCGCCCCGGGCAAGCGCCCGGCCCACACCCACAACCCGCTGATGCTCACCGCGCCCGACGGCAGCCTGCGCATGGCCCTGGCCACGCCCGGGGGCATCAGCCAGAACGTCACCTGCGTGCAGGTGCTGGTCAACCGGCTGGACCGGGGCCTGTCGCTGGCGGAGTCGGTGGACGCGCCGCGCTGGAGCACCGACCGGTTCGGCGCACGCGTGATCGAGCGCGAGTTCCAGCAGGACATGCCCGCGCAACTGGCGGCGCACGGGCAGGCCGTCACCAGCGCCGCCGGCAGCAATTTCTTCGGCTCGGTGAAGGTGGTCGAGCGCGAGGCCGACGGCACGCTCACCGGCCATGCGGACCACCGGAGACAGGCGACCGTAGCCGGAGGCTAGGGTTCAGGCCGCAGGCTGGCGCCTACGCAGCAGGCGCTTCCGGCTCGACCAGGTCGCAGTACGCGTGCCACGCCATGTGGCCGACCACCGGGACCGCGAGCACCAGCCCGGCGCAGGAGGTGGCAAAGCCCGCGACCATCAGCACCACGATCATCGCGCCCCAGGTCAGCATCGGACGCAGGTTGGTGCGCAGCGCCTTGAAGCTGGTGATCATCGCGGAAATGGTATCCATGCGGCTCCGGTCCAGCAGCATCGGCAGCGCGACCGCCGAGGTGGCGAACACGAACAGTGCGAGCAGGGAGCCGGCGGCGATGTAGGCCAGCACGAAGGTCACGCCCTCGGGCGAGCTGCCCAGCTTGGACAGCAGCGTGCCGAGCGAGGGCGCGCCGGCGGGATAGAACAGGCCGACCACCGCGAGCGACATGCGTATCCACGCCGCCAGCGAAAGCGTGAGCATCAGCGCGTAAAAGCCGATGGAGGGCGCGTTGTCGCGCCAAGCCGCGAGCGTGGCCCCCAGCGCCACCGACTCGCCGCGCGCGCGGCGGCGGCTGATGTCGTACAGGCCGAACGCGAGGAAGGGGCCGACCAGCAGGAAGCCGGTGGTGAAGGCCAGGCCGATCGCGCCGTCGTAGTAGCGGGTCAGCAGCCAGCCCATCGCCGCCAGCACCGCGCCGTAGAACAGGCTGGGCCCGGGCGCGGCCCGCACATCCTCCCAGCCCAGGCGCAACCAGCGCCACGGCGCATCCGCGCCCACGCTGCGCACCACCGGCCAGGTGAATTCGTCTTCGGCCTTCTGCGCGGGTATCGAAACCGGTTCGGTCACCATCCTGCAAGACTACTGCAGGCCAGCCACCTGGCTATGCGCGCTGCAACAAGCGCGGAAAGAGATTCATTCAGCCGC
>CAIVVS010000190.1 GCA_903909415.1 uncultured Pseudomonadota bacterium
CGGCGCTGCAGGCGCGCGGCCTCGCAGGTGACCTGAGGTCCGGCGGCGGGCGGCTGCCTGCCGTCACGGTGCGCGCATCGTCCAACCAGCACGCCATCGTGCCGCCGGCACGGGTGCGCTACCTCGCCGACATCGCCACCGTGGTGCGCGGCTACCGCCAGCACGCGCTGGCGCAGGCCAGGCTTGCCAGGGAGCGCCAACAGCTGCGCGCCACCCGCGCCATGCTCGCCGCCGAAGGTGGCAAAAAAGATGATCAAATTCAGTCACTTATCGTAAAAAGGGAGCAATTGCTCGATCCCCGGGCCAAGGCGCTGCTGGACGCCTGGCCGGCGCTGCGCGCGTCCTACGAAGGCGACGAGCATGTGAGCACGGTGCGCGGGCGCGAGCTGCGCACCCGCCTGTCGCACACCACGCTGTCGGGCTCGCGCATCCCGAAGGTCGCGCTGCCGCGCTGGGACGACGAGGGCGAGCTGCTGCGCTGGCTGATGCTGGAGAACGTCCCCGGATCGTTCCCGTACACGGCCGGCGTGTTCCCGTTCCGCCGCGAGGGCGAGGACCCGACGCGCATGTTCGCCGGCGAAGGCGACCCGCAACGCACCAACCGGCGCTTCAAGGTGCTGTCGGCCGGCATGCCGGCCAAGCGCCTGTCCACCGCCTTCGACTCGGTGACGCTCTACGGCTGCGATCCCGACCCGCGGCCGGACATCTACGGCAAGGTCGGCAACTCTGGCGTGTCGGTCGCGACCCTGGAGGACATGAAGGTGCTTTACGGGGGCTTCGAGCTGACCGCGCCCGACACCTCGGTATCCATGACCATCAATGGCCCGGCGCCCAGCATCCTGGCCATGTACTTCAACACCGCGATCGACGCGGCGCTGGACGCCTTCGTCGCCCGGCACGGCCGCGCGCCCACGCCCGACGAGGCGGCGCGGGTGCGGGCCGGGACGCTCGCCAGCGTGCGCGGCACGGTGCAGGCCGACATCCTCAAGGAAGACCAGGGCCAGAACACCTGCATCTTCTCCACCGAGTTCAGCCTCAAGGTGATGGGCGACATCCAGCAGTACTTCGTGCGCCACGGCGTGGGCAACTTCTACTCGGTGTCGATCTCCGGATACCACATCGCCGAGGCCGGGGCGAACCCGATCTCGCAGCTGGCCTTCACGCTGGCGAATGGCTTCACGTACGTCGAGGCCTACCTTGCGCGCGGCATGGCGATCGACGAGTTCGCGCCCAACCTGAGCTTCTTCTTCTCCAACGGCATGGACCCGGAGTACACGGTGATCGGCCGGGTGGCGCGGCGCATCTGGGCGGTGGCGATGCGCGAGCGCTACGGCGCCAACGAGCGCAGCCAGAAGCTCAAGTACCACTGCCAGACCAGCGGGCGCAGCCTGCACGCGCAGGAGATCGCGTTCAACGACATACGCACCACGCTGCAGGCGCTCTATGCCATTTACGATAACTGCAATTCGCTTCACACCAATGCTTACGACGAAGCCATCACCACGCCCACCGAAGAAAGTGTGCGCCGCGCCATGGCAATTCAGCTCATCATCAACAAAGAACTCGGGCAGGCGAAAAA
>CAIVVS010000191.1 GCA_903909415.1 uncultured Pseudomonadota bacterium
CACCGAGATCTACACATAGAGGCACACTCTTTCCCTACACGACGCTCTTCGATCTGGCCTTTTCCGTGGTCAGGACCGGTCAGTCCTTGAACGCCTCGATCTCGATGAACAGCTTGATCTCGTCGCCGACCCCCGGCACGCCGAACTTCATGCCGAAGTCGGTGCGCTTGATGGTGCCGGACGCGTTGCCGCCGCACATCTCGCGCTTGTTCACCGGGTGCTGGCCGCACTTCCAGAAGTCCACCGTCAGGCTGGCGGGCTTGGTCACGCCCAGCAGCGTGATGTTGCCGTCGATCTGGCCGGGGTTGTCGCCCTTGAAGCTGACCTTGGTGGAGCGGAACGTCATGGTCGGGAACTCGGCGACGTTGAAGAAGTCGGGCGAGCGCAGGTGCTCGTCGCGCGCGCGCGGGCGGGTGCCCTTGTCGTTGTCGCCGGTGACGATGGAGGCGGTGCGCACGGCGATCTCGATCGAACCGGTCTTCGCCGCGCGGTCCAGGACCATCTTGGCGGGGTTGGTCTGGGAGAACAGCCCGCGCATGCGCGAGAAGCCGAGGTGGTCGACCTCGAAGTTCACGTAGGTGTGGTACACGTCGATGGTGTAGCTCTCGGGGCTGGCGACGGCGGTGAACGGCAGCGCGGCGATGGCGGCGGCCAGGATGGCCTTCTTCAATGCGGGCATGGTTTCCTCTGTGTGGGTTGGGTCGGTTGCTGGTCGTTGTGCTTGCGGTACTGCATGGCCCCGTGCTGGCTCAGCTGCCGCGCGAGACGTAGTACACGATGGCCCCCGCCGCCACTGCGGGCACGGCGGCGTAGAGGCTGAATGCAAGCGCCTGCACCCAGACGGCGGCGCGGTCGGGGCCGGGGAGCATGGCGGCCATGGGCACCAGCGCGAACACCGCGGCGGCGTACCAGGGCAGCTGGGCGAGGATCATGGTGGCCGCGACCAGCAGGCCGGCCGCCAGCGCCACGGTGAGGGCGAAGGTCGCGCCGGTCTCCCGGGACTTGCCGGTCAGCATCAGCACCAGCAGCAGGGCGCCCGCGCCGGCGCCCAGCGCGATGCCGTACTGGCCGTAGGAAGCGGAGGCGCCGAGGATGCCCAGGGCGCCGGCGCCCAGGCCGAGCGCGAGGCCACTGGCGGCGTTGCGTACCGGGCGCGTGGAGAGCTGCATGCTGGTGGCCACCAGCCAGGCGACCACCAGCGCGGCGACCGCGCCCAGGAGCCAGCCCTCGTGCGCTTCCTTCTGGCGCAGCACCGGCAGGAACACCCAGATCGCGGCCAGCCCGCCGGCGATCGCGAGGATGGCATTGCCGACGCGCGTCGGCTTGAAGGCGAAGTCGATCATCAGGCCGAGCACCGGCGCGGCGAGCACCAGCAGGATGAGCTTGCGGGTCGCGGTGAGCGGCTCGAAGCTGAATCCCGCGATCAGGCCGACGGCGGTGGCGAATCCGGCGACCGCGGCCAGCCCGCCCAGGCGCACCCGGTGCAGCGCCAGGGCGACGACCAGGGCGACGATGAACGGGGCCGCGCCGGCCTGCACTGCGGGGTGGTTGAGCAGATCCTGGAAGGGCACGGGGGTGTCCTGCGGGTGGATGGCAAGCCGCGCAGACTAGCATGGTGCCGCGGAGGGCGGCACGGCATGGGAGCCTGATACGGGAAACACTGCGTAAACGAAACCTTGCATCCCGGCATTCCCGATCGCGGCGTTCCGGGCAGTCCGCGGGTCCGGTTCCGGCGCGGCCAGTGGGCCGGCGACGGGGGCCGGTGGGCCGGGGAAGCGGGCCGGTGGCCCGGGGAAGCGGGCCGGCCGGAAGGTCCGGCAGGGGCCGAATGTTAGACTCGTGCTTTGCCTGCCTGTGTGTTGCCCGGGCTTCCTGGAACGCGCCTGCCATGTCCAATACCCCTCCGCCCGGCCCCACGGCCCTCACCGCGATCTCGCCGCTGGACGGCCGCTATGCCGGCCAGCTCGACGCCTTGCGCCCGCATTTCAGCGAGTTCGGCCTGATCCGCGCGCGCGTGCGGGTGGAGATCGCCTGGCTCCTGGCCCTCGCGGCGGACCCGTCGATCGCCGGCATAGGCCCGTTCTCCCCCGGCTCGGCGGCCTTCCTGCGCGAGTTGTCCTCGGGCTTTTCCCCCGCGGACGGCGAGCGGGTCAAGGCGATCGAGGCGCGCACCAACCACGACGTCAAGGCGATCGAGTACTGGCTGAAGGAGCGGGCCGCCAACCGGCCCGAGGTCGCCGAAGCCGCCGAGTTCATCCATTTCGCCTGCACTTCCGAGGACATCAACAACCTGGCCTACGCACTGGTGCTGGCCGAGGGCCGCGACCAGGTGATGCTGCCGGCGCTGGACAAGCTGGTGGCGCGGCTGCGCGCCATGGCCCACGAGTTCGCCGCCGTGCCCATGCTGTCGCGCACCCACGGGCAGCCGGCCACGCCCACCACCATGGGCAAGGAAATGGCCAACGTGGTGCACCGGCTGGAGCGCTGCGCGCGCGCCATCCGCCACGCGCCGC
>CAIVVS010000192.1 GCA_903909415.1 uncultured Pseudomonadota bacterium
CCGGCGCGCGACGAACTCGTAGACGAAAGTCTTGCCCACGCCGATCGCGGGCTGGTTGAGCCCCGCGACGCCGTCCATGCCATTGGGCAGGCGCTGGCCATGCCAATGGATGCTGGTGTGCTCGGGCACCCGGTTGGTGACGAACAGGCGCACGCGGACGCCCTCCACCACCTCGATGGTCGGCCCGGGCGACTGGCCGTTGTAGCCCCACAGGTGCGCCTTCATGCCGGGCGCGATCTCGCGCACCACGGGCTCGGCGACCAGGTGGAACTCCTTCACCCCGGCATTCATGCGCCACGGCAGGGTCCAGCCGTTGAGCGTGACCACCGGGTTGTAGGGCTGGCCGCTGTTGGGCACCAGCGGCGGCTGGGTGCTCGCCTTGTCGGTGCTCACGATCTCGGGCAGCGCGGCATGCGCCACGCGGCTGACCGCGGCCGCTGCGAGCGTCGACCCGGCCAGGGCCGCGCCGCGCAGGAAATTCCTTCTCGATGTCATGTCCATGATCCTTGTTCAGTGGCCCGCGCCGGCGGAGGCGGTGGCGGTCGAAACCCTGGCGGTCGCACCCGGCGTGGGCTTGCCGATCAGCGCCATCTGCAGGTCGGCTTCGGCCAGCCAGAAGTCGCGCAGGGCGTCGATCGCGTTGTTGACGCTGGCGATCTGCGCGCGCGCGTCGGCCAGCAGTTCAAACACGCCGATCAGCATGCCGTTGTAGCGCAGCAGGTTCTCCTCGCCGATGCGTTTGCGGATCGGAACCACTTCCTCGCGGTAGTGGCGTGCGATGTCCCAGCTGGAGCGATAAGCGGAATAGCTTTCGCGCACTTCCGAGCGCGCATTGATTGCAGCTTCGGCCGCGCGCTCGACCGACTGCAGGTAGATCGACTCGGCCTTCGCCACGCGCGAACCGCCCCAGTCGAACAACGGTAGCTCGAACGAGATTTCGTAGCCCTTCTTCCACTGGCTGGCCCGCCCGCCCTCGAGCACGCGCGCCGGGCCGAACTCCAGCGCATTGATGAAGCGCGTGGTCTTCGTGAGGCCGAGGTTCTTCGCCAGCGCCTCGGCATCGAGCCGCGCCGCCTGCAGGTCGAGCCGCTCCTGCATCGCGCGGCGCTCGACGGCCGGCAGGTCTTCCGCGGCCTTGGGCAGGTCCGGGAGGCGCTCGGGCAGCTTCAGGTTCGCCTGTTCTCCCCAGGCCCCCAGCAGGCGCACGAGGCGCTCGCGCGCCGCGGTGCGCGCTTGCTCTGCCCGCGCGAGGTTGAGCGCCGCGTCGGCGTAGAAGCCCTGCTCACGCGCCTGCTGGATCTTGCCCCAGTTGCCGGCGCGCGCCATGCGCCGCGCCAGTTCGGCCCCGGCATCGGCGACGTCTTTCACCTGCCGCGTGTAGCGGACCGACTCTTCCGTCGCGAGGGCCGCGTAATAGGCCTTGCGCGTTTCGGACGCGAGCCGAAGCACCTCCAGCGTGACGCCGCGCTTCACGCGTTCGAAATTGCGCGCCTCGATCTCGGAGGCGAGCGGCATCGTGATGAGCGAGAAGACGTTGAACGTGAGCGCCTGCTCGATCTTGTACTCGCGACCGCCGTTTTCCGGACGGGAGGCGTGCATCATCGCGAACCGCGGGTTCGGCAGCCGCCCGGCCTGCACCAGGTCGGCCTCGCCGATGCCGAGTTCGGCGAACTCGGCCTGCAGCCCTCGGTTGTTGAGCAGCGCAACCTGCACCGCGTCGTCGGCCGAAAGCGGCCGGGCCAGCAGTTCAGCAACGCGTTTCTCGACGCTGTCGCGCTGCTCCGGGCTTTTCACCCAGGCAAGGTCCTTGCCGATGCGTTGCTTGACGGTCGCCTCGACCGTACCGAATCCGCCGTCAGGACTG
This sequence comes from uncultured Pseudomonadota bacterium, assembly GCA_903909415.1. The sequence goes on from CAIVVS010000192.1 coordinate 1,865, forward strand.
AAACTCGCGCAGCCGCCCAGCGCCGCGAGGACGAGGGACCCCAAAACGCTACGGGTGCTCATTTCTGGCCTCCCGGTGTGGTGTGGTGGCCGTGCCCGGAATGCCCGCCCGGCGCGGGCTTCGGCGCCCCCGCTGCGGGTTTTGGCGCCCCGGCGCCGGGTTTGTCCGCAGCGCCTTGCGCTTCGCGCGCGTACTCCCGCCAGCCGCCGATGCGGCGGACTTCGTCGTTCGCCGCGCGCCAGTCGCCCACGCTTTCCTCGCCGAGCGGGCGGTAGCCGGCAAACGAGGATCGATACTCGGCGGCCGGGACCGGCACGGCGGGATCCGCCGGATCGGGCCGGGGCTGGGCGAATGACGCCGGCGCGCCGAGGACGACGCACAACGCAATGAATGTACGGAATGGACGCATGTCCAGGCTCCTTGCAATGGTTCGGAACACCGCGCAAGCGCGCGGAGGCTGCGGCTCAACGAGCCGCGCTGCGAATCAGAGGCGCTGGAGGAGCGGAGGTCGGTCCGGCTGCGCCGGGACGAATCCCGTGAAGCGCTGCTCGGCGAAGGGAATGCGGCCCGCGCCGATCGGCGCGAACGAAAGGGACTGCCACGCGGACGGCGCCACCGCGCCGCCTATGCAGCAGGCGGCACAGGCACTGCAGGCGGAGGTCGCATGGGCGGCGTGCCCCGCCGGCCCGTCCTGCGCGGCGACATCGTGGTCCGGTTGGTCGTGGTGGGCGGAGTGGTCAGCGCCCCCCTCCGCGGCCGCGTGGTGGTGGCCGCCTTCGTGCTCCCCGGCCGGCTGCGACATCGTGCCGCGCGCGTCACCCTGGGCGCAGTGCCACATCGCGACCGCAGCCATGCCGCGCAGCGGCAGGGCGACGAGCGCCACGAGCAGGATCAGGGTTTTGAGCCTAACGGTCATTTTTTACGGGTCTGCACCACAAGTGACGCCATTCTGAACCTTCCCCCCTCCAAAAGTTCAATACTTTATCGAACGGTGATGCTGCCGATCATCCCGGCCTCGAAATGCCCGGGGATCAGGCAGCCATAGCTGAACGAGCCCGTCTTGGTGAACTGCCAGTCCACCGCGCGTCCCGCCAGTCCCACCGCGCCGCCCGGCGGGAACGGCACCACCATGCGGATCGGCTTGGAAGGATACGGGTCTCCCTGCGCCTGTTACGGGTTACCGCCCCTTGGCAAGCGCCACCAATGCGCGAGTCAGCGGATGCGCAGCCTCGCCGAGGCGCCCGGTGACCGCGAAATGGTGGTCTCCCGG
>CAIVVS010000193.1 GCA_903909415.1 uncultured Pseudomonadota bacterium
CTTCCGCTACATCGTGCTGCACGCCGAGACCAAGAAGCCGATCGAGCGCCTGTGGCTGCAGTCCATGACCCAGGGTGCGATCCGCGACGGCTTCGCGCAGTTGCGCAGCGACAAGTCCATGCTGCCGCTGGCCGACGCCGCGATCTGCCGCTCGGAGTCCGATTGGCTGATCGGCATCAACGGCACGCGCGCCATGACCGCCTTCAACTCCAAGGAAGGCGGCTTCTACAAGACCACCGTGGGCCGGGTCCAGACGCCGACCCTCACGGTGCTGGTCGAGCGCGAGGAGCGCATCCGCGCGTTCAAGTCGCGCGACTACTGGGAGGTACATGCGGCCTTCTCGGTGGCCGCGGGCGAGTACACGGGCCGCTGGCTGGACGAGAAGTTCTCCAAGGACAAGGAGAACGAGGACGAGCACCTTCGGGCCGAGCGCCTGTGGGACGCGGCGCGCGCCGAGGCGCTGCGCGCCAAGTGCGAGGGCAAGCCCGGCATCGTCACCGAGGAAGCCAAGCCGACCACGCAGTCCTCGCCGACGCTGTATGACCTCACCAGCCTGCAGCGCGAGGCCAACAGCCGCTTCGGGTTCTCGGCGCGCAACACGCTGGGCCTGGCGCAGGCCCTGTACGAGAAGCACAAGGTCCTCACCTATCCGCGAACCGATTCGCGCGCGCTCCCCGAGGACTACCTGCCCACGGTCAACGACACGCTGAAGATGCTGACCGGGCGCGACGCCATGGGCGGCACCTACAAGCCCTTTGCCGAGAAGATCCTCAAGCAGAAGTGGGTGCGCCCGAACAAGCGCATCTTCAACAACGAGAAGATCTCGGACCACCACGCCATCATTCCGACACTGCAGGCGCCCAAGAGCCTGTCGGAGCCGGAGCAGAAACTGTACGACATGGTGGTCAAGCGCTTCCTGGCGGTGTTCTTCCCGCCCGCCGAGTTCCTGGTGACCACGCGCATCACGCGCGTCGAGGGCGAGCCCTTCCGCAGCGAAGGCAGGGTGATGAAGGAGCCGGGCTGGCTCGCGATCTACGGCCGCGAGGTCGACGGCGACAACGCCGCCACGCTGGTGGCCGCGCCGGAAGGCCGCGCCGCGACCGAGAAGGTGGAGGTCAACGCGCTGCAGACCAAGCCGCCGGCGCGGTTCTCGGAAGCCACACTGCTGTCGGCCATGGAAGGCGCGGGCAAGCTGGTCGACGACGAGGAACTGCGCGAGGCCATGAGCGAGAAGGGCCTGGGGACGCCGGCGACGCGCGCGTCCATCATCGAGGGCCTGATCTTCGAGGACTACGTGCACCGCAACGGCCGGGAACTGCAGCCCACGCCCAAGGCGTTCTCGCTGCTGTTCGCGCTGCGCCACTTCGGCGTGATGGAACTGACCTCGCCCGAACTCACCGGCGACTGGGAGTTCAAGCTCAAGCAGATGGAGCAGGGCAAGCTGCCCCGCGCCGAGTTCATGAACCACATCGTCGAACTCACCGGCGACATGGTCAAGCGCATCAAGGGCGGCGAGATCCCGGACACCGCGTTCCGCACCCTCGACGCACCCTGCCCCAAGTGCGGCGGCACGGTGCAGGAGAACTACCGCCGCTTCCAGTGCCAGAACTGCGACTTCGCGGTCTGGAAGGTGATGGGCAGCCGCGAGTTCGCGCCCGAGGAAGTCGAGGAACTGCTGTCCAAGGGCTTGGTCGGCCCGCTGCAGGGCTTCCGCAGCCGCCTGGGCCGCCCGTATGCGGCGATGATCCGCATCTCGGCGGAGAAGAAGGCCGAGTTCGACTTCGGCCAGTCGCGCGAGGACGAGGCCAATGCCGAGCCGGTGGATTTCAGCGGCAAGGAGCCGCTGGGGTCCTGCCCGAAGTGCGCCGCGCGCGTGTTCGAGCACGAGTTGTCCTACGTGTGCGAGAAATCCGTCGGACCCGCGCGCACCTGCGACTTCCGCACCGGCCGCATCATCCTGCAAAGGCCCATCGAGGCCGAGCAGGTGAAGAAACTGCTGGAAACCGGAAAGACCGACCTGCTGCACCGCTTCATTTCGAAGAAAGGCAGGCCTTTCTCCGCGATGCTGGTGAAAAAGCCCGAGGGCACCATCGGCTTCGAGTTCGCGCCGCGCGTCGGCAAGCCGGGCAAGGCCCCTGCCAAGGCCGTGGTGCCATCCGAGGGGGATGACGCTGCGCGACCCGCCGCCAAGGCGCCGCGCAAGGCCGCGAAAGCCGTGAAGGCGGCCGTGGAGGATTCCACGCCGGCACCGGCAAGGAAGGCGGTGAAGAAAGCCGCCGCCCGCAAGTCCCCGGCGAAGAAAAAGGCCGTCGCGAAGGACTAGCGGCTGCGCTGCCGGATCAGACGTCCAGGCGCGCGACCAGTGCGTTCTGTTCGATGAACAGGCGGCGCGGCTCGACTTCGTCGCCCATCAGCTTGGTGAATATCTCGTCGGCGGCAATGCCGTCCTCGATCTGCACCTTGAGCAGGCGGCGCGAACCCGGATCCATGGTGGTTTCCCAGAGCTGCTCGGGGTTCATCTCTCCCAGGCCCTTGTAGCGCTGCATGGCGGCACCGCGCTCGACCTCGGACAGCAACCAGCGCATCGCCTGGCCGAAGTCGCCCACCGGCGTCTGCTTCTCCTCGCGCCCGACGACGGCACCGGGGCCGACCAGACCTTCCAGCAGTTGGGCGGTCGCCTCGATCTGCCGGTAGTCCCCGGACATCAGGAAATCCTCGTCCAGCAGGCTGGTCTTGACGTTTCCGTGGTGCGTGCGTTCGACCACCAGCTGGTGGCGCTCGTTCTTCTCGTCGTAGCGCGCCCGCAGGGACACGCTGTTGCCGCCGTTGTCGGTCATCGCCTGCTTCAGGCGCATGGCGGACGCGCCCGCGCCCTGGGCGCTGGACAAGTCCACCTTCACGCCACCTGCCAGTGCGCGCAGCACGGTCTCGTCCACCAGCCTGGTCAGGCGATGGATCACCGCCTCCGAGAGCAGGTAGCTCTTGGCCAGGTTGGCCAGCGCCTCGCCGGTGATGGGCAGTGCTCCCTCCCGCGGGACCAGGGACGCACCCACCAGAGCCTGTGCCAGCAGGTACTGGTCGCGCTCGTGGTCGTCCTTGAGGTAACGCTCGTCCTTGCCCAGCTTTACCTTGTACAGCGGCGGCTGCGCGATGTAGATGTAGCCGCGCTCGACCAGCTCGGGCATCTGGCGATAGAAGAAGGTGAGCAGCAGCGTGCGGATGTGCGAGCCGTCCACGTCGGCGTCGGTCATGATGATGATGCGGTGGTAGCGCAGCTTGCCGGCGTCGAACTCTTCCTTGCCGATGCCCGTGCCCAGGGTCTGGATCAGCGTGACGATTTCCTGGGAGGAGATCAGCTTGTCGAAGCGGGCCCGCTCGACGTTGAGTATCTTGCCGCGCAGGGGCAGGATCGCCTGGAACTTGCGGTCGCGGCCCTGCTTGGCGGAGCCGCCAGCGGAGTCGCCCTCCACCAGGTAGAGCTCGCACTTGGAGGGATCCTTTTCCTGGCAATCGGCGAGCTTTCCCGACAGGCCGAAGGAATCCAGCACCCCTTTGCGGCGGGTCAGTTCGCGTGCGCGACGCGCCGCCTCGCGCGCCCGGGCCGCATCGACGATCTTGGAGCAGATGGTGCGTGCGTCCTGCGGACGCTCGAGCAGGTACTCGCGAAGTTTCTCGCCCACGATCTCCTGCACCACCGGACCCACTTCGGACGACACCAGCCGGTCCTTGGTCTGCGACGAGAACTTGGGCTCGGGAACCTTCACCGACAGCACGCAGGTCAATCCCTCGCGCATGTCGTCGCCGGAGGTTTCCACCTTGGCCTTCTTGGCCACTTCATGTGCTTCTATGTACTGGTTCAGGCTGCGTGTCATCGCCGCGCGCAGGCCCGTCAGGTGGGTGCCGCCGTCACGCTGCGGAATGTTGTTGGTGAAGCAGAGCACGCCTTCCTGGTAGGAGTCGTTCCACTGCATCGCCACTTCGACCGTGATGCCGTCCTTTTCATTGGTGGCATAGAACACGTTCGGGTGCAGGACGTTCTTGGACCGGTTCATGTACTCGACGAAACCGCGCACGCCGCCGGCATGCGCGAAGGATTCCTCCTTGCCGGCGCGCTGGTCCACCAGCGAGATCTTCACGCCGTTGTTCAGGAAGGACAACTCGCGCAGGCGCTTGGCCAGGATGTCGTAGTGGAACTCGACATGCCCGAAGGTTTCCGTCGAGGCCATGAAATGGACTTCGGTGCCGCGCCGCTCTGTGGTACCGGTCACCTTCAGAGGCTCCACGCGGTCACCACGCCGGAATTCCATGGAATGGACCTGGCCTTCGCGGCGAATGGTGAGCCTGAGCCAGTCGGACAGGGCATTCACCACGGATACGCCCACGCCGTGCAACCCGCCGGAGACCTTGTAGGAGTTGTTGTCGAACTTCCCGCCGGCGTGGAGTTCGGTCATCACGATCTCGGCCGCTGAGCGCCCCAGGTCGTCATCGCGGTGGATCTGGGTAGGTATGCCGCGCCCGTTGTCGGTCACCGAGATGGAATTGTCGGTGTGGATCGTGACCACGATCTCGTTGCAATGGCCGGCCAGCGCCTCGTCGATCGCGTTGTCCACCACCTCGAACACCATGTGGTGCAGGCCGGTGCCATCCGAGGTGTCTCCGATGTACATCCCGGGGCGCTTGCGCACCGCGTCCAGCCCCTTGAGCATCTTGATGCTGTCGGAGCCGTACTCGGCGCGGTTGTCGGGGGCGGGATTCTCGGGGCTCTGCGCTTCGGTCATCGGTGTTTCCAGTCTCTTGTCGCCTGAATCGGGTGCTGCCTTTGCCTGCCTTGCCGCTTCGCTCGCCGGTTCAGATGCGCATCGGCATCACGACATACTTGAAGTCGGCCCGGTCGGGCACGGTCACCAGGGCGCTGGAAGCCGCATCACCCAGCGAGCAGTCGATCTCGGCGCACTCCAGGTTGTTCAGCACGTCCAGCAGGTAGCCGACGTTGAATCCTATGTCCAGCGATTCTCCCTTGTAGTCGACGTCCAGTTCCTCCTGCGCCTCTTCCTGCTCCGTGTTGGAACAGATGATCTTCAGGCTGCCGTCGGAAAGCACCCAGCGAACGCCACGGAACTTGTCGCTGGTCAGGATGGCGGCACGCTGCAGCGAGGACAGCAGCGCCACCCGGTTCATGCGCAGCTTCTTGGGCTGGTTCTGCGGTATCACCCGTCCGTAGTCGGGGAACTTGCCGTCCACCAGCTTGGAGACCAGCAGGATGCCGCCGAAGGAAAAGCGCGCCTGGGTGGCCGACAGGTCCACGGACACCGGTTCATCGGAGTCGGCCAGCAACCGGGACAGTTCGATGATGGTCTTGCGCGGCAGGATGACTTCCTGCTTGGGCAGGTTGGCGCCGGGCAGTTCCTTGGAGATGAAGGCCAGGCGGTGCCCGTCGGTCGCGACCAGCTTCAATTCGGCCTGGTCGATCACCATCAGCAGGCCATTGAGGTAGTAGCGGATGTCCTGCTGCGCCATCGCATACTGGACCAGGCCGAGCAGGGCCTTGAGGTCCTTCTGGGGCAGTGAAAACTGGCTGGCGGAGCCTTCCGCCGCAGCCAGCCTCGGGAAGTCTTCCGCGGCAAGCGTCTGCAGGCTGAAGCGGCTCTTGCCCGACTTCACCTGGAGGCGCTTGTCGGTCAGCGTCAGGTTGACCTCGCTGCTGTCGGGCAGCGCCCGCAGTATGTCCAGCAGCTTGCGGGCGCCCACCGTGGTGCTCTTGGATTCGCCGGCGGCGTCGCTGGTGGTTGCCGCGGTGATCTCGATCTCGATGTCAGTGGCGACGAACTCGATCCGGTTGCCGGTCCTGGACAGCAGGACGTTGGACAGGATGGGCAGCGTGTGGCGGCGTTCGATGATGCCCGAGACCGCCTGCAGTGGCGCGAGCAGCGCTTCGCGGTTGATCTTAACTAGGGACATTTATTTTCCTTGGTGATGATGATGAGGCGGCGCTGTTTCCGGGATAAGGGCGGAAAGTCGCACGCATACAGGCACTTGCCCTGTTGAAAAGCGGTGGATGGATCCGTGACTGGGTGTGCGCCGTGGTTGAACTGTTTCGGCGGTACGGCGAAAAGGGCGACTTGTCCCCAAACCGTCCCCAGCTTGCGCACAGCTTGTTGTCGGGAGGTTCGTCATGCTCAGCCTTTGAGGACCTGTTCCAGGACGTGGTAGTCGCGGTTCATCTCGTGGTCCTTCTCGCGCAGGGACGCGATCGTGCGGCATGCATGCAGGACCGTCGTGTGGTCGCGGTTGCCGAAGGCGTCGCCGATGTCCGGCAGGCTGAGCTGGGTGAGTTCCTTGGCCAGCGCCATCGCGACCTGGCGCGGGCGCGCGATGTTGCGGCTGCGCTTCTTGGAGTGCATGTCCGAGACCTTGATCTTGTAGAACTCGGCCACCGTCTTCTGGATGTTGTCGACGGTGATCTGCCGGTTCTGCGCCGACAGCAGGTCGCGCAGCGCTTCCTTGGCCGTCTCCATGTTGATGTCGCGGCCGTTGAAGCGGGCGAAGGCGATCACGCTCTTGAGGGCACCCTCCAGCTCGCGCACGTTGGAGCGGATGTGCTTGGCGATGAAGAAGGCGACGTCCTCGTCCAGCTTGAGGGAGACAGCCTCGGCCTTCTTCAGGATGATGGCCACCCGCATTTCCTGCTCTGGTGGCTCGACCGCCACGGTCAGGCCCCAGGAGAAGCGCGACTTGAGCCGCTCGTCGACCGCCAGGTCCTTGGGATAGGTGTCGCAGGTGATGATGACCTGCTTGTGCGCCTCGATCAGCGCGTTGAAGGCGTAGAAGAACTCTTCCTGGGTCCGGTCCTTGCCGCTGAAGAACTGGATGTCATCGATCAGCAGCAGGTCCAGCGAATGGTAGTAGCGCTTGAACTCCTCGAAGGACTTCTGCTGGTAGGCGCGCACCACGTCCGACACGTACTGGGCCGCATGCAGGTAGCGCACGCGCGCGCCCGGCTGGTGCGAGGCCACATGGTTGCCGATGGCATGGATCAGGTGGGTCTTTCCCAGGCCGACGCCGCCATAGACGAACAGGGGGTTGTACGAGGTGCCCGGATGTTCCGCCACCTGCAACGCCGCGGCCCGGGCAAGCTGGTTGGCCTTGCCCGCGACGAAACTCTCGAAGGTGAACTCCGTGATCAGTCCGGAGCGCTCCCCGTTGCCGCGTGCGCCGGGCCTGGCCGGGGCCGCGTGCGCGGGCCGCTGCTGCGCTGCCGGGCCGCTGTCAGTCCGGGGCGCGTTGCCGTTGGCTTGCACCGGTGGCGTGGCAACCGGCGCGGCCGGCTGTGCCTCCAATGCGCCCAGGGACAGGTTCAGGCGTACCGGGGAGGCGTAGAACTCGGTGGCAATCGACTCGATGCGGTTGGCGAACCGTTCCTTGACCCACTGCAGCACGAAGCGGTTCGGCGCGAGTAGCCGGAGTTCGCCGGCCGGGTCATCGTCACGGTCCAGTTTGAGCGGCCGGATCCAGGTGTTAAATTGTTGAGCAGGAAGCTCTTTTTCGAGTTGGCTCAGGCACGATTGCCAGAAACCGGACATGGGCTTTTGGATCCGATTCGGGTTGTGGAAAACTAGCCCGGATCATACGCTTTTGCACCCGAGTTATCCACAGGCAGGCATCCGCTAGGTGATTGACAAACCTGCGGGAATTCCGGTCTAATAGCCGGTTCATTCAACGCAACGGATATCGTCATGAAACGCACATACCAGCCGTCCGTGGTCAGCCGCAAACGTACCCATGGTTTCCTGGTCCGGATGAGCACCCGGGGTGGACGTGCGGTGATCCGCGCGCGCCGCGCCAAGGGCCGGGCCCGTCTGGCCGCCTGAGCGCGGTCCAGCCAACCGGGATCGCGGCCGGCCCGTCGGGCCAGCCCTCCCGGACAGGCGGGCGCGTGGGCACCTGCGCCCGCCTTCACCGCTCCCGGAGGCTGCAGTCCTCCAGGATCAAACAGTTGTTGTCGTCCGGCAAGATGCTTCGCGCCCGTGACGTCAACGTGCTGGTCGCACCCAACGAATGTGGTTACGCCCGCTTTGCGGTGGTCGCGCCCAAGCGCGTTTTCGCCCTCGCAGTGGAACGCAACCGCGAGAAGCGCGTCGTCAGGGAGTGGTTCCGCCTGCAACAGCAGCGACTCGGCGAGCGCGACCTGCTGATACGCCTGACCCGCAAGCCGGCCAAGCAGGGAGCCGCCGGCACGGCGACTGTCCTTGAACAACTCGAGCGACTGCTGATCACGTGATTGCCCGGGCCATCCAGCTGCTGATCCGCGCCTACCAGATTGCGCTGTCCCCCTTCCTCGGGGCCAGCTGCCGTTTCCATCCGTCCTGTTCCAGCTATGCGCTCGAGGCCCTCGAGCGCCATGGCGCCCTGCGCGGCAGCTGGCTTGCGCTGCGCAGGCTGTCCCGGTGCCATCCCTGGCATCCGGGCGGCTATGACCCGGTACCCTGAAAGAAACTCCGTCCCATGGACTCCCAGCGCCTGATCCTGTTCGTCATCTTCTCCTTCTCCCTGCTGATGCTGTGGGAGGCCTGGCAGAAGGAGAACCGGCCCGCACCCGCGCCACAGGTCGCCGCCAAGGTCGCCACGCCGACGCCCAGCGCGACGGGTGCCGCGGCCACCCCGGGCGCGACACCCGCTGTGGCGGCGTCGCCCGATGCCGTCCCCGCAACGGCGGCGAGCGCCGTGGCGCGCGAGCGCATCAAGGTCCGCACCGACCTGTTCCTCGCGGAGATCGACACGCTGGGCGGCGACATTGCCTACCTGGAACTGCTGCAGCAGAAGGACACGCTGGACCAGAAGAAGAACTTCCTGCTGCTCGGGCCGGAGCACCGCTACGTGGCGCAGGCCGGCCTGGTCGGCCCCGGCCTGCCCAACCACACCACGCTGTACCGCGCGAGCGTCAAGGAAGCCGAACTGCAGCCCGGCCAGGACAAGCTGGAACTTCGCCTGGAGGCCACCGGTCCCGAGGGCGTCAAGGTCACCCGCGTGCTCAGCTTCCAGCGCGACAGCTACGTGATCGGCCAGCGCTTCGAGATCGCCAACCAGGGCGCAACGCCGGTGGCGGCGCATGCCTACTTCCAGCTGGCGCGCGACAACAAGGCCCCGGCCGGCGACAACTACATGGCCCACACCTACACAGGGCCGGCGGTGTTCACCGACAAGGACAAGTTCATCAAGGTCGACTTCAGCGACATCGACAAGGGCAAGACGCCGTATTCCAAGCTGTCCGAGGACGGCTGGGTCGGCATGGTGCAGCACTATTTCGTATCCGCGATCCTGCCGCCGGCCAAGGGCGCGCGCGAGTTCTACACCCGCAAGGTGTCGGACAACTACTACACGGCGGGCGTGATCCTGCCGCTCGCCGCCGTGGCCCCGGGTACCAGCGCGATGGTGGAGAGTTCCCTTTACGCCGGCCCGCAGGTGCAGGGCGTGCTGGAGAAGCTCGCCCCCGGCCTCGAGCTGGTGGTGGATTACGGTTTCCTCACCGTGATCGCCGTGCCGCTGTTCTGGGTGCTGCAGATGTTCTACGGCTGGTCGGCGAACTGGGGCCTGGCGATCATCCTGCTCACCGTGATGATCAAGGCGATCTTCTACCCGCTGTCGGCGGCCAGCTACAAGTCCATGGCCAAGATGAAGCTGGTCACGCCCAAGATGACGCGCATCCGGGAACAGTACGGGAACGATCGCGCCAAGATGAACCAGGCGATGATGGAGCTGTACAAGACCGAGAAGATCAACCCGCTGGGCGGCTGCCTTCCCATCCTGGTGCAGATCCCGGTGTTCATCTCGCTCTACTGGGTGCTGTTGGCCGCGGTCGAACTGCGCCATGCGCCCTTCTACGGCTGGATCACCGACCTGGCCTCGCCCGATCCCTGGTACGTGCTGCCGGTGATCATGATGGTGTCCATGGTGTTCCAGACCAAGATGAACCCGGTGCCGCCCGACCCGGTCCAGGCCAAGGTCATGATGATCATGCCGTTCGCATTCGGCATCATGTTCTTCTTCTTCCCGGCCGGCCTGGTGCTGTACTGGGTGGTGAACAACATCCTGTCCATCGCCCAGCAGTGGCAGATCACGCGCGCGATCGAGGGTGCTGCTCCTGCCCATGGCAAGCGGTGACACCGCACCCCGCGCGCAGGCCATCGCCGCGATCGCCACGCCGCCGGGCACCGGTGGCGTGGGCATCGTGCGGGTTTCCGGCGGCGCGCTGGAAGGATTCGCCCGCGCGCTGACCGGCGCGGTACCGGCGGCGCGCCTGGCGGCGCGCGCCACCTTCTCCGATTCCGCCGGCGAGCCGATCGACGACGGCCTTGCGCTCTGGTTTCCCGCGCCGCATTCGTACACCGGCGAGGATGTGCTCGAGCTGCACGGGCATGGCGGGCCGGTGGTGATGCGCCGGTTGCTGGCGCGTTGCGTGGAACTGGGCGCGCGTCCCGCGGCACCCGGGGAGTTCACCCAGCGCGCCTACCTCAACGGCAAGCTGGACCTGGCGCAGGCCGAAGCCGTGGCCGACCTGATCGGCGCGGCCAGTGACGCGGCGGCGCGCGGCGCGCTGCGCTCGCTGCGCGGCGAGTTCTCCTCGGTCATCAACGGCATGGTGGCGCAGCTGGTCGAGCTGCGCATGCTGGTGGAAGCCACGCTGGATTTTCCCGAGGAAGAGATCGACGCGGCCGACCGCATCGACGCGCGCCGGCGCCTGCAGGCCCTGCGTGGCGCGCTGGACCGCGCGCTGGACCGCGGACGGCGCGGCAGCGTGCTCCAGGCGGGACTGTCGGTGGTGATCGCCGGCGCCCCCAACGTGGGCAAGAGCTCGCTGCTCAACCGGCTTGCTGGCGACGAGGTCGCCATCGTCACCGACATACCCGGCACCACGCGCGACACCATCCGCGAGCAGCTGGTGATCGAAGGGGTGCCGCTGCACATCATCGACACCGCGGGCCTGCGGCAGACCGAGGATCCGGTGGAAAAGCTCGGCATCGAACGTACCTGGCGCGCGCTGGAATCCGCCGATGTGGTGCTGTTGCTGCGCGATGCTTCCTCACCGGACGGGTCGCCGGAGCCGGCGATCCCGGGCGCCGGCTCCGGGCGCAGGGTGGTCGTGCACAACAAGATCGACCTCACCGGCGAGCCGGACCGGCGCGAGGAGCGCGACGGCGACGTGCATGTCTGGCTGTCCGCGCGCAGCGGGGATGGCGTGGAATTGCTGCGCAACATCCTGCTTGAGGCGGCCGGCTGGCAGCCGGGCAGCGAAGACGTCTTCCTCGCGCGCTCGCGCCACCTCGCGGCGCTGGAAATCGCGTCCCGGGCGCTGGCGCGTGCCGGCGACGAGGCGCAGCGGCTGGAATTGTTCGCGGAAGAACTGCGCCTGGCGCAGCAGGCGCTGGCGGGCATCACGGGCGAATTCACCGCGGATGACCTGCTGGGCGAAATCTTTTCCCGGTTCTGCATCGGGAAGTAAGCCTATCCCGCCTCCGTCAGGCGGTTTTGTGCGCCTCGACGGCGATCCAGAACCCGTTGGGCATGCGGTTGAAGGTGACGAGTTCGAAGCGCGCCAGGAAGCGCGGCAGCCACCAGGCGGGCGGCTGCTGGGTCAGGTGGGCGTTGCGGCCGTCCGGGAGGACCTTGACCGCGGGGCCGGTGTGCACGGTGAACACGCCCACTTCCGCGGTCACCCGCTTCAGGTCGTCCAGCACGTTGTCCAGCAGGTCCGGCTCGATGTGCTCCAGCACGTCGATGCAGGTCACCAGGCGGCAGGGTTCCGGCGGCGCGGACCACTGCGGCATGGCCGGCTCGTAGTGGCGCACCGCGAGCGGCTGCATCGGGTTCATCTGGCGCAGCGCTTCGCCCAGGCGTCCCTTGCCAGCGCCGTAGTCGAGCAGTTCGGTCGCGCGCATGGAGTCGACCACCTGCCTGACCAGCGGCGCGTACTGGACGGAGGCGATGCCGTATTCGGGGTTGAGATGCATTTCCTGCTGCATCGCCCGGTACTGCTCGGTGATCAGGGTGCTCATGGATGTCAGGGCTTTCGGGCAGTGCAGTCGGCATAATGCGCAACCTGCGCGCGGCCGGGGCAAGCAGCCGGCGCGCGCGGGTGTTCATTTTATCCCAGGGGCAGGTGGTGACCGTACTCAGGCTCGTGCTTTGCATGGTGGCGCTGGCGCTCGCGCCGCGACTCCACGCGCAGGATTACCCGGTCCGGCCGGTGCGCCTGGTCGCGCCGTTCGCGCCGGGCGGCGGCACCGACTTCATCGCGCGCCTGATCGCGCGCAAGCTGTCGGAGCGCCTCGGCCAGCAGGTGATCGTGGAGAACCGCCCCGGCGCGGGTGGCAACCTGGGGGCGGCACTCGCGGTGCGCGCCGCGCCCGACGGGCATACCCTGTTGCTGGTGGCCGGCAGCTACACGGCCAATCCCAGCCTGTACCGGCTCGAGTTCGATCCGGTGGAGGACATCTCGCCCATCATCCAGCTCACGCAGGGACCGTTCATTGTCGCGGTCCATCCGGACCAGCCGGTGAAGGCCCTGCGCGAACTGGTCGAGCTGGCCAAGTCGCGACCCGGGGCGCTTTCCTATGGTTCGGCCGGGGCGGGCAGCATCACCCATCTGGCCACCGAGCTGTTCCTGGACGTCGCCAGGATGCGGGTGGTGCATGTCCCTTACAAGGGCACCGGCCCGGCGCTCAACGACGCCATGGCCGGCAACGTGCAACTGATCTTCGGCAGCGTGTCGACCACCATCCAGCACATCCGGTCGGGCCGGCTGCGCGGGCTGGCGGTCACCACGCCGGCCCGGATTGCGGCGGCGCCCGAACTGCCGACCCTGACCGAGCTCGGCTACCCGGATTGCGAGGTCATCCTGTGGCATGGCCTGGTTGGACCGAAAGGCCTGCCGCCTGCTATTGTGCGACGCATCAACGAGCAGGCGAACCTCGCGCTCAGGACGCCGGACATGGAATCGCTGCTGGCGACCGACGGGGTGGCGGCGGCGGGCGGAACGCCGGCGCAGTTCGGCGCCTTGATCCGTACGGACATCCAGCGCTGGGCAAAAGTGGTGCGGCAGGCCAAGGTCAAGATCGAGTGAATCCCGCCCCGAACGCAAGAGTGTGAGTACAGGCTTACGTATGGACCGTTGCAAGGACTCGGGGTTGGCTGAGCTTGGCTGACAAGGGCATCGCGCTGCTGTCCCTGGCTACCGTCAAGTCGCTGACGGTGTGCTTCGTCAGCGGCTGGATCGCGTCCAGCCTGCACATCCCGCTGCCGTGGATGATCGGCCCCTGCTTGTGTTGGCCAGCGCTAACTTCTCGGGTTACCGCCTGGATTGTCCGCCGGGCCTGCGGCAGGCCGGTCAGGTCATCATCGCATCCGCCCTCGGCCTGTACTTTACCCCGGTGGTCGCCAGGGAAGTAATCGCTCACTGGGGTGTCCTGGTGCTCGGGGCCTTGCTGTCCGCGGCATTGGCCTGGGTGGGCGCCGAGCTGCTGGTGCGCATGTCCAAAGTCGATCGGGCGACCGCCTTCTTTGCCAGCGTTCCCGGCGGTGCGGCAGAGATGACCAACCTCGGCGAGCGCTTCGGGGCGCTGTCGGACCGGATCGCGCTGGCGCAGTCGGTCCGGGTGATGCTGGTGGTGGTGATCGTGCCGATCGCGCTCACCCTGTCCGGTGTGCATGGCAGCGACGTCTACCAGCCTGCCAGCGTACCGCTCAACCTGCCGGGGCTGGCCGGGCTGCTGGCGATCACTGCCTCGGTTGGCTTCCTGTTGCGGCGCATCGACGCGCCCAACCCCTTCATGCTCGGCCCCCTGTTCGCGAGCATCGCGCTGACCACCGCCGAGGTCGAATTCAGTTCCATGCCCCAGGTCATGACCAATGCGGCGCAGATGTTCATCGGCTGCGCGCTGGGTTCGAAGTTCCGCCAGGAGTTCTTGAGTACCGCGCCGCGCTTCATTGCGGTGTCCACCGTGGCCACGTTGTTCGGCATCGTGATCGCGGCCCTGGTCGGGTCCGGACTGGGGTGGGGGGCGGACATCGCCATCCCGACCATGATCCTGGCGACCGCCCCGGGCGGCATCGCCGAGATGTGCATCACCGCCCAGGTGCTGCACCTGGGCGTACCGCTGATCACGGCTGCCCATGTCACGCGGGTGGTGTTCCTGATTCTGTCCACAGGCCCCTTGTTCCGCGCCGCGCGTTGGGCGAAGCGCCGCTGGGGACCGCCCGCCGAAAGCTGAACGCCGGGTCGCAACCGGGCGGGGCGAACTGCGCCCTTTCGCCATGTTGCAGTGTCGTGCTGCAGCATTTCACCATGCGGATCGCCCCTCCGGGACCCCTGTCCCTTTCTGGTAAAGTTCGCGCCTTCCACACACCTACAGACCCGCACTGTCCGTGCACCTGTCCCAGGTCGCGCGACACCAGCGGTCCGGTCACACTGCAGCGAGGCAATCCATGAACCAACCCGTCACGCCCGGTCTCTCCAGCGGCGCTCCTTCCTATGTGAAGCACCAGGGCGCGAAGGACTGGGTCGCCCGGGTCGCGGCGCTGACCAAGCCCGACCGCGTGGTGTGGTGCGACGGTTCGCAGGCCGAATACGACCGGCTGTGCGACGAGATGGTCCAGGCCGGGATGATGAAGCGCTTGAGCCAGACGCTGCGCCCGAACAGCTACCTCGCGCTGTCGGACCCGACGGACGTGGCGCGCATGGAAGACCGCACCTTCATCTGCTCCAAGTCCAAGGAAGACGCCGGCCCGACCAACAACTGGGTCGACCCGGCCGAGATGCGCGGCACCATGGACAAGCTGTTCGACGGCTGCATGCGCGGGCGCACCATGTACGTGGTGCCGTTCTCCATGGGCCCGCTGGGTTCGCACATCGCCCACGTCGGCATCGAGCTGTCGGACTCGCCCTACGTGGTGGTGTCCATGCGCGTGATGACGCGCGTCAGCGAGAAGGTCTGGGACATCCTTGGCACCGACAAGTTCTTCGTTCCCTGCATCCACTCGGTGGGCGCGCCGCTGGCCGCCGGCCAGAAGGACGTGCGCTGGCCGTGCAGCAAGGAACACAAGTACATCGTGCATTTCCCCGAGACCAAGGAGATCTGGTCCTACGGTTCCGGCTACGGCGGCAACGCGCTGCTGGGCAAGAAGTGCCTGTCGCTGCGCATCGCCTCCATCATGGGCCGCGAGCAGGGCTGGCTGGCCGAGCACATGCTGATCCTGGGCGTCACCGCGCCTGACGGCCAGAAGAGCTACGTCAGCGCCGCCTTCCCCTCGGCCTGCGGCAAGACCAACCTCGCGATGCTGGTGCCGCCGCCCGCGTTCAAGGACTGGAAGGTCACGACCATCGGCGAGGACATCGCCTGGATCAAGCCGCACAGCGACGGCCGCCTGTACGCGATCAACCCCGAGAACGGGATGTTCGGCGTGGCCCCGGGCACGTCCGACAAGACCAACCCGAACTGCATGGCGATGCTGAAGGAAAACGTCATCTTCACCAACGTCGCCGAGACGCCCGAGGGCGACGTGTGGTGGGAAGGCATGACCGACACGCCGCCGGCCAAACTGACCGACTGGCAGGGCCAGCCGTGGACACCGGATTGCGGGCGCATGGCGGCGCATCCGAACTCGCGCTTCACCGTGCCGTCCTCGCAGTGCCCGTCCATCGACCCCGAGTGGGAAAACCCCAGTGGCGTGCCGATCTCGGCCTTCGTCGTCGGCGGCCGCCGCAACGACACCGTGCCGCTGGTGGCCGAGGCCTTCGACTGGGACGCCGGCGTGTACATGGCCGCGACCATGGGCTCGGAGACCACCGCCGCCGCCACCGGCAAGGTCGGCGTGGTGCGCCGCGACCCGATGGCCATGATCCCGTTCTGCGGCTACAACATGGCGGACTACTTCGGCCACTGGCTGAAGCTGGGCCGCTCGGTCGCCAAGCCGCCGAAGATCTACTGCGTGAACTGGTTCCGCCGCGACGAGGCCGGCAAGTTCATCTGGCCGGGCTACGGCGAGAACATGCGCGTGATCAAGTGGATCGTCGAGCGCTGCCAGGGCAAGGCGCAGGGCCAGACCACCCCGATCGGCATCGTGCCCGGCTTCGACGACCTGTCGTGGATCGGCATGGAGTCCTTCGGCAAGGAGCGCTACGCCAAGCTGAACTCGGTGGAGAAGACCTCCTGGGCCAGCGAGCTGCGCATGCACGACGAGCTGCTCACGTCCTTCGCCGCGCGCCTGCCGGCGGAACTGGCCAAGCGCCGCGAAGCGCTGGGCAAGGCACTCGCCTGAGCGACGCGGTCTAGTCCGACCCTGATCTAACACAAGGCCTCCTTCGGGAGGCCTTGTCGTTTCCGGGTCTAGAATTCGACCCATGGGAATCGCCCCGACTCGGGAACTTGCGTAATGGACCACATCTTCCATCGCAACCCGGCGCACGACTACCCGGTCGCGGTGGCGGGCGACGGCGCCTGGATCATCGACGCGCAGGGCCGCCGTTACCTCGATGCCTGCGGCGGCGCGGCGGTGTCCTGCCTCGGGCATTCCGACCACGACGTGGTGGCGGCGATGCGCGCGCAGCTCGAACGCATCACCTACACCCACACCTCCTTCTTCACCAGCGAGCCGGCGGAGCAGCTGGCCGAACTGCTGGTGTCCGGCGCGCCCGGCATGGGCCGAGCGTACTTCGTGTCCAGCGGATCCGAGGCGATGGAAGCCGCGCTGAAGCTGGCGCGCCAGGTCTGGCTGGACCGCGGCGAACCGCAGCGCACCCGGGTGGTCGCGCGGCGCCAGAGTTACCACGGCAATACGCTGGGGGCGCTGGCGGTCGGCGGCAACATGGCGCGCCGCGCGCAGTACGCGCCGCTGCTGTTCGACGTCACCCATGTGTCGCCGTGCTACGCCTACCGCGACCGGTGCGAGGGCGAAGACGACCGGGCGTACGGAACGCGCCTGGTGGCCGAGCTGGAGCAGGCATTCGAGCGCCTCGGCCCGCGCAATGTCATGGCCTTCGTCGCCGAGACCGTGGTCGGCGCGACGCTGGGATCCGCGCCGCCGGTGCCGGGTTACCTGCGCGGGGTGCGCGAACTCTGCGACCGTCATGGCATCCTGCTGATCCTGGACGAGGTCATGTGCGGCATGGGACGTTGCGGCGGCCTGCATGCCTATGAAGCCGAAGGCGTCCTGCCGGACATCCTGACGCTGGGCAAGGGACTCGCCGCGGGCTACCAGCCGCTGGCGGCCTTGCTCTGCAGCCCGCGCATCTACGACGACGTGCTGCGCGGCTCGGGTGCGTTCCAGCACGGACACACTTATACCGGGCATGCATTGGCGTGCACCGCCGGCCTAGCGGTGCAGCGCGCGATCGCCTCGCGCGGACTGGTGGCGCGGGTCGCGCAACTCGGCGCGGTATTCGAGCGCATGCTGCGCGGGCGGTTCGGTGGGCATCCGGCGGTGGGCGACATCCGCGGCCGCGGCCTGTTCTGGTCGCTGGAGCTGGTGGCCGATCGTGCGACGAAGGAACCCTTCGCGCCGGCGCAACGGGTGCATGCGGCGCTCAAGGCCGACGCACTGTCGCGCGGGCTGATGTGCTATCCGAGGGGCGGCACCGTCGACGGGACCCGCGGCGACCATGTTCTGCTCGCGCCGCCCTACATCGCCACCGAGGACGAACTCGCGCAATGCGTCGAGCGGCTTGGCGCGGCGCTGGATGCCGTGCTTTCATAGCGCCATCGTTGGCGGGCAAGGGGAGGGGAGATGGGTTCTGGCAGCAGGATGCGCGTCGCCGTGCTGGCGATGCTGGCGGGCGTCGCGATGGCACCGGCTGCGGCGACGGCGCAGCATCGCTTCGCGACCCTGGGCACGGGCGGGGTCACCGGGGTGTATTACGCCGCGGGTGGCGCGATCTGCCGCCTGATGAACAAGGAGCGCAAGGCACACGGCTTGCGCTGCGCGGTGGAATCCACCAATGGCTCGGTGTCCAACATCTCCGCGGTGCGTGCCTCGGACCTGGACTTCGGCATGGCGCAATCCGACGTGCACTACAACGCGGTGCGCGGCGTGGGCCAGTTCCGCGAGGGGCCCTTCCTCGAGCTGCGTGCGGTGTTCTCCCTGCACGCCGAGCCCTTCACCGTGATGGCGCGCAAGGAGGCGAACGTGCGCGCCTTCGCCGACCTCAAGGGCAAGCGCTTCAATGTCGGCGTGCCCGGCTCGGGCACGCGCGCCTCGCTGGAAGAGCTGCTGGCCAACATGGGCTGGAAGCTCTCGGAATTCGCGCAGGTCGGCGAACTGCGTGCCGACGAGCACGGCGCGGCGCTGTGCGACGGGAAGATCGATGGCTTCTTCTTCGCGGTCGGCCATCCTTCGGCGAACATCCAGGAGCCGGCCGCCAGCTGCGGCGCGCGGCTGGTACCGCTCACCGGCGCCGGCGTCGATCGGCTGATGAAAGACCGGCCGTACTACGCGCGGGCCACCATCCCCGGCGGGCTGTACCCGAACAACCCGCAGCCGACCCAGACCTACGGTGTGGTCGCCACACTGGTGAGTTCGGCGCGCGTTTCCAATGACGCGGTCTATGCGCTGGTGAAGTCGGTCTTTGACAATTTCGACGAATTTCGCCAGCAGCACCCGGCCCTGGCCAATCTGGACCCGCAGAAGATGGCGGTGGACGGCTTGTCGGCCCCGCTGCATGACGGTGCGACGCGCTACTATCGCGAGAAAAACTGGCTGAAATAGCATAAGTGTCTGTTATATAACAGTATTTTATGTATTGGTAAGGCGGTGACACCGCCTTCACCGCCTTAGGTACGTCCGGCTGGTCATCGCAGGACCGTTTCCAGCGAGCCGTATCGGCGGTTTTGTTCCGGCAACCCGGCGGGATAACGGGTCATGCCGGAAGCCGCTCCCAGCGTCCTGACGGGATGGTCCGGCCGGTGGGCCGGGGCAGGGTGGCGGGTTCGCGATGTTCCACGTGGAACATCCACCGCCGGTCTCCGGCGGCCAACTCACCGGCATGTTCCACGTGGAACATGCCGGATCAGGCACTTGGCCGTGTCCGGGTTGGCCCGCCCGCCGAACCCGGCTACAATCCGCCTCCCCGCGCCGCTGTGGATCCCGGGTTTCCCGGCAGACTTACCCGACGGCGCACGGGTCCGAGGACCGAACCGCATGCAGTTTCCGAGCAGCTTCGATGTGATCGTGGTGGGTGGCGGCCATGCCGGCACCGAGGCCGCGCTGGCGGCTGCGCGCTCGGGCGCGGCGACCCTGCTGCTGACCCACAACATCGAGACCCTGGGCCAGATGTCATGCAACCCGTCGATCGGCGGGATAGGCAAGGGTCACCTGGTCCGGGAAGTGGACGCGCTGGGCGGGGCGATGGCGATCGCCACGGACGAGGGCGGGATCCAGTTCCGCACCCTGAATTCCAGCAAGGGCCCGGCGGTCCGGGCCACCCGGGCGCAGGCCGACCGCATCCTGTACAAGGCGGCGATCCGCCGCCGGCTGGAGAACCAGCCCAACCTGACCCTGTTCCAGCAGGCGGTGGATGACCTGATCCTGGACGGCGACCGGGTCGCCGGGGTGGTGACCCAGCTCGGCATCCGCTTCACCGGCCGGACCGTGGTCCTGACCACCGGCACCTTCCTGGCCGGGCTGATCCATGTCGGCCTGCAGAATTACCAGGCGGGCAGGGCGGGCGACCCGCCGGCGATCAGCCTCGCGGCGCGGTTGCGGGAGCTGAACCTGCCGGTCGGCCGTCTGAAAACCGGCACCCCGCCCCGGCTGGACGGCCGGACCATCGACTATTCGGTGATGACCGAGCAGCCCGGGGACGATCCGGAACCGGTGTTTTCCTTCATGGGCCGGCGCGACATGCACCCGCGCCAGCTGCCGTGCTGGATCACCCACACCACCGAGCGCACCCACGCCATCATCCGCGGCGGCCTGGACCGCTCGCCGATGTACACCGGCAAGATCGAGGGCGTCGGCCCGCGCTACTGCCCGTCCATCGAGGACAAGATCCACCGCTTCGCCGGCAAGGCCTCGCACCAGATTTTCCTGGAACCCGAGGGGCTGGAGACCCACGAGGTCTACCCGAACGGGGTGTCCACCTCGCTGCCGTTCGACGTCCAGATCGCGCTGGTCCGGTCGATTCCGGGCCTGGAAAACGTCCATATCCTGCGCCCTGGGTACGCCATCGAATACGATTATTTCGATCCCCGCGGTTTGAAACCATCCTTGGAAACCAAGCCAATTCAAGGACTTATGTTCGCAGGGCAAATAAACGGCACGACCGGCTACGAAGAAGCGGCGGCGCAAGGCCTGCTGGCCGGGATCAACGCGGCGCGGATCGCGCGCGGCGAGGAACCGTGGTGCCCGCGGCGCGACGAGGCCTACCTCGGCGTGCTGGTGGACGACCTGGTCACGCGCGGCGTGTCCGAGCCCTACCGGATGTTCACCAGCCGCGCCGAGTACCGGCTGATGCTGCGCGAGGACAACGCCGACCTGCGCCTGACCGAAACCGGCCGGCGCCTCGGCCTGGTGGACGACGCGCGCTGGGAGGCGTTCGAGGCCAAGCGCGAGGCCATTGCCCGCGAGCAGGAGCGCCTGCGTGCCACCTGGGTGAACCCGCGCATGCTGCCGGCCGAAGATGCGAAGCGCGTGCTCGGCCAGGCGATGGAACGCGAGTATTCGCTGGCCGACCTGCTCAAGCGTCCCGATGTGACCTACGCGGCGCTGATGAGCCTGCCCGGCGCGTCGCCGGCAGAAGGTACGCCGCTGACTGATCCCATCGTGATCGAGCAACTTGAAATCCAGGCCAAGTACGCCGGCTACATCGAGCGCCAGAAGGACGAGGTCGCGCGCAACGAGACCAACGAGTCCCTGGTGCTGCCGGAAGCCCTCGACTACAAGGACGTGCCCGGCCTGTCGAATGAGGTGCGCCAGAAGCTCGCGGCAGCGCGCCCGCGCACGCTGGGCCAGGCCTCGCGCCTGCAGGGCATCACGCCGGCGGCGGTGTCCATCCTGCTGGTGCACCTCAAGCGCCAGCGCACGGCGGCATGAACATGGCGACTGCCATGCAGGCCGATCCGCTCGCGCCGCAACTGCATGCAGGTGTTGCTGCTCTGAACGTCGGCCTGTCCGCCGACCAGGAAGCGACCCTGCTCGCCTACCTGCGGCTGATGGAAAAGTGGAACCGCACCCACAACCTCACCTCGATCCGCGAGCCGGAGCGCATGGTGTCGGCGCACCTGCTGGACAGCCTCGCGGTCATTCCCGCACTGCCCCTGCTCCAAGGCGCCACTCAGGTCACGACGGTCATCGACGTCGGCACCGGCGGCGGCCTGCCCGGCATGGCGCTGGCCGTCGCGCGCCCCGACCTGCAGGTCACGCTGCTGGACAGCATCCAGAAGAAGACCGCCTTCCTGCGCCAGGCCGTGGGCGAACTCGGCATCGGCAACGTCACTGTGGTGGCCTCGCGCGCCGAGGAACATCGTCCGGCGCAGGGCTACGACCTGGTGATCTGCCGCGCGTTCTCTGAACTCGCGGAGTTCGCGCGCCTCGCTGGCCACATGGTGGCCGATGGGATCAATGAGGGCGGCTGGCTCGCCGCGATGAAGGGCGTGCACCCGGATGAGGAAATCGCGAAGCTGGGCGCAGCCTGGCGCGTGGATCGTGTCGTGAAACTTGCGGTGCCCGGGCTGGATGCCGAGCGCCACCTTGTACTGATGCAGCGCGCCACCGGGAACGGACCATCATGACCCGCACCACGACACGCACCATCGCCATCACCAACCAGAAGGGCGGCGTGGGCAAGACCACGACCACCGTGAACCTCGCCGCCGGCCTGGTGGAAGCCGGCAAGCGTGTGCTGCTGGTGGACCTGGATCCGCAGGGCAACGCGACCATGGGATCGGGCCTGGACAAGCGCGCGCTCGACACCACCGTCTACCACGTGCTGCTGGGCCTGGCGACGGCAGAGGCGGTGCGCAAGCCGGCAGGCTCCGGTGGCTATGACGTGCTTCCGTCCAACCGCGACCTCGCCGGCGCAGAAGTGGAGATGGTCGAACTCGAGCATCGCGAGACGCGGCTCAAGGCGGCGCTCGCGCCCATCGCCGCGCAGTACGACTACATCCTGCTCGACTGCCCGCCCTCGCTGTCCATGCTGACGGTGAATGCGCTGGTGGCCTCGGACACGGTGATGATCCCGATGCAGTGCGAGTACTACGCGTTGGAAGGCCTGACCGACCTGGTGAACACCGTCAAGCGGGTGCGCGAGAAGCTCAACCCGTCGCTGGAGATCGAGGGCCTGCTGCGCACCATGTTCGACCCGCGCAACACGCTGGCGCAGCAGGTCTCGGACGACCTGAAGTCGCACTTCGGCGACAAGGTCTACGCCACCGTGATCCCGCGCAACGTGCGCCTGGCCGAGGCGCCCGGCTTCGGTGCGCCGGCGGTGAGCCTGGACCGCGCCTGCAAGGGCTCGCAGGCCTATGTCGCGCTGGCCTGGGAAGTGATCACGCGCAACGGCGCGCAAGCCATCGCCGCGCAGCCGGCCTGAGCCGAGAGGGACAACCATGGCCACACGCATCAAGGGACTGGGACGCGGGCTGGACGCGCTGCTGGGCGTGCAGAACGCCGTGCCGCAGGGCGAGTCCGGCACGCAGGCAGCGCCGGTCGGCGACATGCTGGCGACGCTGGCGATAGACCGGCTGCAGCGCGGCAAGTACCAGCCGCGCACGAAGATGGACGAGGCCTCGCTGAACGAGCTGGCCGAATCGATCCGCAGCCAGGGCCTGATGCAGCCCATCCTGGTCCGTCCCATCGGTGGCTCGGGCGACAGCACCCGCTACGAAATCATCGCCGGCGAGCGCCGCTGGCGCGCCGCGCAGATCGCCGGCCTGCCGGATGTGCCGGTGGTGATCCGGGAAGTGCCGGACCAGGCCGCCGCGGCCATGGCCCTGATCGAGAACATCCAGCGCGAGGACCTGGGACCGCTGGAGGAAGCCGCCGGCGTGCAGCGCCTGGTGGCGGAATTCAACCTCACCCACGAGCAGGCGGCGCAGGCCATTGGCCGCTCGCGCGCGGCCACCACCAACCTGCTGCGCTTGCTGCAGCTGTCGCGCCCGGTGCAGGCGCTGCTGAACGACGGCAAGCTGGAGATGGGCCATGCGCGCGCGCTGCTCGCGCTCACTGGCCACCAGCAGGAGACGGTGGCCAACCAGGTAGCCGAGGCCGGCATGTCGGTGCGCCAGACCGAGAAGCTGGTGCAGGACATCCTCAACCCGAACCCGCGCGTGCCGAAGAAAAAGCTCACGCCGCGCGACATCGCGCGCTTCGCCGAGGAACTGGCCGAGCGCATGGGCACCAAGGTCGAGATCAAGACCGGCGCCAAGGGGCGCGGCCGGCTGGTGATCCATTACTCCAGCA
>CAIVVS010000194.1 GCA_903909415.1 uncultured Pseudomonadota bacterium
GCCTACTTCGAGCACCATCTCGCGCTGGAGAACGGCTCGATCGCGCGCGTGGCCGAGAAGTCCGGCCTGGAGCGCACCCACCTGTACCGCAAGCTCAAGGCGCTGGGCATACACGGCGGGCGCAAGGACGAACAGGCCTGAGGCAGTGCGCGCCGGCGTGAAGGCGGATGCGCCCGCGGACCGGGTTCCGGTGGTGCTGGCCTGCGGCCTGCCCGGCGCCGGCAAGACCATGCTGCTGCGCGCGGCCACCGCGCTTCGGCCCTCGCATGAACGCTGGCTGGTGGTCGAGAACCGGCTCGCCGCGCTGCCCGGCGGCGATGCGGCGCCCGCGCTGGAAGGCATCGCCTGGCACCGCATGACCGGCGGTTGCGTGTGCTGTTCGCTGGCGGTGCAGTTCCGCGTGCTGCTCACCCGCCTGCTGCGCGAGGTGCGGCCATCACGCGTGCTGGTGGAAGTCGGCGCCAGTGCCGATCCCGCGGTGTTCGCGAAGCTGCTGGCGGATGAATGGCTGGCGCGCGCCGTCAGGCCTGCGGGCGTGCTGCTGGTGGTGGACCCGGCGCAGGAGCCGAAGGAGCGTACCGGTGCGGCGCGAGAGCAGGCCTCGGCGGCGTCGCTGGTCGTGTGGTCCGCGCGCGACGGTGCTCCGGCACCCGCAGACCTCGGCGGCCGGCCGGTGGTGCCGTTCGAACCCGGCAAGCGGCCGCAAGCCGCGCTGCGCGCGTCCCTGCTGGCACCCTAGGAGGCTACGCCGGCGTTTCTGGTGCGGTGTCCTGGTAGCGATTCCGGATGTCCTCGACCTGCGCCGACAGCGCGACCATCGCCGCCACGCAGGAAGGATCCAGCTTGCCCGCCTGCGCCATCTTCTGCAGCTCGGCGCACGCGCTGTCCACGCTCCAGGCCTCCTTGTAGGGCCGCTTGCTGGTCAGCGCGTCGAAGATGTCCGCCGTCGTGATGATCCGCGCCTCGATGGGAATGGCCTCGCCGGCGAGCTTGTTGGGGTAACCCGTTCCGTCCATCCATTCATGATGCCCCCCGACGATGTTGCGCAGGATGCTGGAATCCGGCAGACGGTGAAGCGAGAAGTCGCCGATGATGCGATCGACCATCTCAACCCCCTTTGCCACGTGCGATTCCATGATCGTCCGCTCGGCCGGGTCCAGCTTGCCCGGCTTGAGCAGGATGCTGTCGGGGATGCCGATCTTTCCGATGTCATGAAGCGGTGCAAAAAGAAAAACATGCTCGACGAATTCGTCGCTCAAGCTGCGCGAGGGCGCAATCGCCTTTGCGACCAGTCGTGAATAACGGGCCATGCGCTCCAGGTGGCTCCCTGTCTCGAAGTCCCGGAGGCTCGCGAAGTCCCTGGCTACCCGGGCGGAGGCGACCACCGTACGCACGGTGGACATCTCGCTGGAGATCGCCATGTTGATCAGGTTGCAGTAGAGCAGCACGTCCCTCTGAACCAGGGGCGTGAAGGCGGAGGGAGCCGCCGAGTCGAAAAAGATGAAGGCGAAAAGCTCCTTCCCGTCGTACAAGGGAACCGTCATGGAAGACTGGTAACCCTGCTCGAGCAGCCAGTTGGAATGAACACTGCCCCGGGCGATGGAGGACTGGATGTCGTCGATGACACGGAACGTACCGGATGCGGCCAATTCACTCAGCGAGCGGCTTTCTTCCAGCCTGTACTCGTAGTTCTTGATTGGCTGCCCCGCCCGTGTGCTGTTGATGAACGTCTTGAGGAGGTCGTCGGCCCGGTCGTACTTGACGCAGGAAATCCGGTCTATCGCGGGGACCCGCTCCAGAAGGCTCGTGTGCAGGCCTTCCAGCGTCGACGTCAGGTTTGTCGACATGCCGGTCGGCATGGCGTCTTTGTAAGCAATCATGGTTATTCCAATGCTAGGGACGGGGACGGCGCGTCGAATCTCGGTTCGGCGTCGATATCCGCGCACAGTACAGTGGAAAGACACGTTATGCGCTAACTTACGTGAAGCAAGGTCGCGCGGGCCCATCGCTGCAACTGGCTTGTCGGCGCGCGAAGGCACGCTCGGGACTCCGTCTAGCCACCCCGCCTTCGCGGCCGGCGAGCGTCAGCCCGGCAGCACGCGGAAAGAATCGAAAAAGGCGCGCCACTCTTCCTCGGGCACCGCGTCGCGCGGACCGAGCAGGGCAACCTGGTAGAGGCGCGAGCCCGAGCCTAGCAGCCGCAGCCGCAGGCGCACCAGCGTGTCGCCCACGCGACCATCGGCAACGATCGCGCGGCCTCCACCAGGCAGGGCCGTGACCTCGCCGGGCTGGCCCGCGATGTTGGCACTGAGCGCGCGCTGCCATTCGTCCATGCGCTGGGCCTGCAGTGCCACCGGCACGTCGGCCCAGCCCACCGCGAACAGCGTGTCCGCTGCGCGCGCCGACAGCAACTGCATGTTGCCGCCGCCGCCCGCCAGCGGTCGTACCTCGGTGTGCCAGCGCGCCGGGAACTGCACCATGAAACGTCCCTCCGCGTGGCGGACTTCGCGCCAGTCGAACTCCGGCGAGCAGCCGCCCAGCAAGGACAGCGCGATGACCCCGAGCGACGCGCGAAGCAGCCCGCGTCGCTGGAGGTCCGTAGAGAAAATACTAATTAAATCAGCCACTTAAGACGATTTCGGCCTATTTCGTCGCAGCCACCACCATGATCTCGACCAGGATGGCGGAACGCGCCATCTTGGCTTCCACCGTGGCGCGCGCCGGCAGGTTGTTCTTGTCCACCCAGGCCAGCCACGCTTCGTTCATTTCCTCGAAGTTGCGGATGTCCGACAGCCAGCAATTGGCCGACAGGATGCGCGACTTGTCGGTGCCGGCCTGCGCCAGCAGCGCGTCGATCTTGGCCAGCACTTCCTCGGTCTGGCCCTTCACGCCGGCGGCGTAGTTGGAGGCGGTCTGTCCGGCGAGGTACACGGTGTTGCCGTGCACGACGGCGCCGGAGAACAGCTTGCCGGGGGAATGGCGGGTGATGTCGGACATCGTGGGTCTCCTTGGGTGCTGGTTGGGTTGGTGAAAGGGGGGTTGCGTCGGGACCGGTGGTACCGCCGATTCCGGTCGTTCAGAACTGTTGGATGGTATCGAACACCAGCTTCGCCAGCAGCGCGCTCACCACCAGCAGGAAGATCACGCGCAGCCGGCTGTTGCCGCCGAGGAAGGCCGCGCGCATGCCGAGATGGGCGCCGAGCAGCGAACACACCGCCAGGCCGACGCCAAGCACGTAGTCCACGTTCCCGACGACGGCGAACAGCAGGTAGGCGCCGAAGTTGGTGCACAGGTTCACCACGCGCGCGTGCGCCGCCGCCGACAGGAACTCCATGCCCATCAGGCGCACGAACAGGAACACGATGAACATGCCGGTGCCCGGTCCGAAGAAGCCCTCGTACACGCCCAGCAGCGCGATGCCCGCGAAGCCCCAGGCCCGGTGCGGACGGCGCAGCCCCGGATTGGCGGGCGCCTGGCCGAAGCCCTTGTTGAAGAAGGTGTAGAGCGCGATCGCCGCCAGCAGCACGATCACCAGCGGGCGCAGCACCTGGGGCGGCATCAGCGTCACCAGGTTCGCCCCCAGGACGGCGGTGAACATGCCCAGCGCGCCCGCCGGCAGCGCGAAGCGCCAGTCGATCGGGTAGCGGCGCGCGAAGCCCCAGGCCGCCGATGCGTTGGAGAACAGCGCGGCGAACTTGTTGGTGCCCAGGATCACCGGTATCGGCGCGTTCGGCGCCGCGGCGATCTGCGCCGGCAGCATCACCAGCCCGCCGCCGCCGACCGTGGCGTTCATGAAGCCGGCCAGCACCGATGAAACGGCGAGGAATGCCAGCGCCCAGCCGGGCTCGTGGACCATCTGCCTCGCGTCCGGGGCTAGCGGTCGTAGGCCAGCACCGGCGCGAGCCAGCGCTCGGTCTCGGCCAGGTCCTGCGCCTTGCGGCGCGCGTAGTCCGCCGCCTGGTCCTCGCCCACCTTGCCCACCGCGAAGTAGCGCGCCTTGGGGTGCGCGAGGTAGAAGCCGCTCACCGCCGCCGCCGGCATCATCGCGAAGTTCTCGGTCAGCGTGATGCCCGCCTCGGGCGCGTCCAGCAGGTCGAACAGCGCCGCCTTCTCGGTGTGGTCCGGGCAGGCCGGGTAGCCGGGCGCCGGGCGGATGCCGCGGTACTTCTCGGCCACGAGTTCATCGTCGGTCAGGCGCTCGTCCTCGGCATAGCCCCAGAACTCGCGCCGCACGCGCTCGTGCAGCATCTCGGCGAAGGCCTCGGCCAGCCGGTCGGCCAGCGCCTTGAGCATGATCGCGTTGTAGTCGTCGTGCGCCGCCTCGTAGGCCGCGACGCGCTCGTCCACGCCGATGCCGGTGGTCACGGCGAACGCGCCCACCCAGTCGGCCACGCCCGAGTCCCTGGGCGCGACGAAGTCGGCCAGGCACAGGTTCTCCCGGTCGGCGGCCTTCTCGTTCTGCTGGCGCAGGTTGTGCCAGGTCATCTGCACCGTGGCGCGCGCGTCGTCGGCGTAGATCTCGATGTCGTCGCCCACAGCATTGGCCGGCCAGATGCCGAACACCGCGTTCGCGGTCAGCCACTTGCCCTCGATGATCTTGTGCAGCATCGCGCGGCCGTCGGCGAACACGTTGCGCGCGGCCTCGCCGACGATCGGGTCATCAAGGATCTTCGGGTAGCTGCCGGCCAGGTCCCAGGTCTGGAAGAACGGGCCCCAGTCGATGTAGCCGGCGATCTCCGCCAGGTCGTGCGCCAGCAGCAGGCGCCGGCCCGTGAAGTTGGGCGCATCCACGGTCTCCGCGGACCAGTCGGGTCGGAAGCCGTTCGCGCGCGCGCGCGCCAGGCCCACGATGGGCTGGGCCTTGCGCCCGGCGTGCTGGACGCGGATGCGGTCGTAGTCGGCGCGCACCTCGGCGGCGTAGGCCACGCGCGCCGGGTCGTCGGGCATGCCGGTCAGCAGGCTCTGGCACACCGGCACGCTGCGCGAGGCGTCGGGCACGTAGATCACCGGGCCTTCGTAATGCGGCGCGATCTTCACCGCGGTGTGCACCCGCGAGGTGGTCGCCCCGCCGATCAGCAGCGGGATGGTGAAGCCTTCGCGCTGCATCTCGCGCGCGACGTGCTGCATCTCCTCCAGCGAGGGCGTGATCAGGCCGGACAGGCCGATGATGTCGGCCTTCTCGGCGCGCGCGGTCTCCAGGATCTTCTGCGTGGGCACCATCACCCCGAGGTTCACCACCTCGAAGTTGTTGCACTGGAGCACCACCGAGACGATGTTCTTGCCGATGTCGTGCACGTCGCCCTAGACCGTGGCGATCACGATCTTGCCCTTGGGCCGGGTGTCGCCCAGGCGCGCCTTCTCCGCCTCGATGTAGGGGATCAGGTGGGCCACCGCCTGCTTCATCACGCGCGCGGACTTCACCACCTGCGGCAGGAACATCTTGCCGGCGCCGAACAGGTCGCCGACGATGTTCATGCCCTCCATCAGCGGGCCCTCGATCACCTGGATCGGGCGGCCGCCCTCGGCCTCCAGCTTCAGGCGCGCCTCTTCGGTGTCGGCCACCACGTAGGTGGCCACGCCATGCACCAGCGCGTGCGCCAGGCGACCGTCCACCGGCAGCTTGCGCCAGTCCTCGGCCTGCACCTGCGCCTTGGAGCCGGCCTTCACGCTGGTGGCGAAGTCCACCAGGCGCTCGCCCGCGTCGGGGCGACGGTTCAGCACGACGTCCTCGACCCGCTCGCGCAGGCCCGGCTCGATGTTCTCGTACACGCCCAGCTGCCCGGCGTTGACGATGCCCATGGTCATGCCGGCGCGGATGGCGTGGAACAGGAACACGGTGTGGATCGCCTCGCGCACCGGGTCGTTGCCGCGGAACGAGAAGCTGACGTTGGACACCCCGCCTGAGATCGACACGTGCGGCAGCTGCGCCTTGACGCGGCGCGTGGCCTCGATGAAGTCCACGCCGTAGGTCGCGTGCTCCTCGATGCCGGTGGCGATGGCGAACACGTTCGGGTCGAAGATGATGTCGGACGCGTCGAAGCCCACCCGGTTGACCAGGATGTCGTAGCAGCGCGCGCAGATGTCGATGCGCCGCTGCAGGGTGTCGGCCTGGCCGTTCTCGTCGAAGGCCATCACGATCACCGCCGCGCCATAGCGGCGCGCGAGCGTCGCCTGGCGGATGAACTCGTCCTCGCCCTCTTTCAGCGAGATCGAATTGACCACGCACTTGCCCTGCACGCACTTCAGGCCGGCCTCGATCACCGACCACTTGGACGAGTCCAGCACCACCGGCACGCGCGAGATGTCGGGCTCGGCCGCCATCAGGTTGAGGAAGTTGGTCATGGCCGCCTGCGAGTCCAGCATCGCCTCGTCCATGTTCACGTCCACCATCTGCGCGCCGTTCTCGACCTGCTGGCGCGCGACGCTGAGCGCCGCCGGGAAGTCACCCTCCAGGATCAGGCGCGCGAAGGCCTTGGACCCGGTGACGTTGGTGCGCTCGCCGATGTTGACGAACAGCGTCTCCGGGCCGACGTTCAGCGGCTCCAGGCCCGACAGGCGCAGGCGCTTGGGGACCTCGGGGACCTTGCGCGGCGCGAGGTGGCCGACCGCGCGCGCGATCGCGTGGATGTGCTCGGGCGTGGTGCCGCAGCAGCCGCCGACGATGTTCACCATGCCGCTCTGGGCGAACTCCTCCAGCAGCGCGGCGGTGTGCTCCGGCGCCTCGTCATAGCCGGTTTCCGACAACGGGTTGGGCAGGCCGGCGTTCGGGTAGCAGCACACCCAGGTGTCGGCCACGCGCGCCAGTTCCTCGATGTAGGGGCGCATCAGCTTGGCGCCCAGCGCGCAGTTCAGTCCGATGGTCAGCGGGCGCGCGTGGCGCACCGAGTTCCAGAACGCCTCCGGCGTCTGGCCGGTGAGCGTGCGCCCGGAGGCGTCGGTGATGGTGCCGGAGATCATCAGCGGCAGGCGCTGGCCGCGCGCCTCGAACTCCTGCTCGCAGGCGAAGATCGCCGCCTTGGCGTTGAGCGTGTCGAACACCGTCTCGATCATCAGCGTGTCCGCGCCGCCGTCGATCAGGCCGCGCACCGCGTCGCGGTAGGCGCCGACCAGGTCGTCGAAGCTGACATTGCGGAACGCCGGGTCGTTCACGTCCGGGGAGATCGAGGCCGTCTTGCTGGTCGGCCCCAGCGCGCCGGCGACAAAGCGCGGCTTGTCCGGGGTCGAATACTGGTCGGCGACCTCGCGCGCGAGCTTCGCCGCCTCGAAGTTCAGCTCGTAGGCGAGTTCCTCGAGCCGGTAGTCGGCCTGCGAGGGCGCGTTCGAGTTGAAGGTGTTGGTCTCGATGATGTCGGCGCCGGCCTCCAGGTACATCACCGTGATCTCGCGCACCACCTGGGGCTGGGTCAGCACCAGCAGGTCGTTGTTGCCGCGCAGGTCGTGCTTGTGGCCGGCGAAGCGCGTGCCGCGGTACTCGGCCTCGGTCAGCTTGTAGGTCTGGATCATGGTGCCCCAGGCCCCGTCCAGAACCAGGATGCGCCTGGCGAGCAGTTCGTTCAGTTCCCTGGTGCGGTCTGGCTGCATGGCTGGTCCACGACTCCGCCGGACGTGTGCGTCCGGAAAACGAAAAACCCGATCGGCTCGGCCTGGCTCGGCGGGCGGATCGGGCGCCCCGCTTTAGCCGTATTTCTTTGTCGCGCCGGGATGGTGACTGGTCGTGACTGCATCGTGATGACTGCATCAGGAGCGGCGGGCGCCCGCAA
>CAIVVS010000195.1 GCA_903909415.1 uncultured Pseudomonadota bacterium
ACGAGCACGATCAGCGTGGGGCAGATCGGCTCCGGGGCGCAGGTCGGGGCGGTGACGCTGACGGGGGCCACGACCACGCTGCGGGGCGACATCACGACGGCGGACGTGTCGGGCAACAACGTGCAGATCAACGGGGCGGTGACGCTGCCGGGGAACGTGACGATCACGACCGACGGGGCGACCAACGACGGGCGGATCGGGATCACGGGTGCTATCAACGCGGACGCGGCGGCGAACCGTCGCACGCTGACGCTGGCCGCGGGCACGGGGACGATAGACAACGGCTCGGGCGCGGCGATGGGCGCGATCGGTGGCACGCAGGCGCTGGGCGCGGTGACGGCCACGGGCGGCACCATCAGGCTGGGCGCGTTGACCACGACGGGTGGTGCGAACCAGGACGGCGGCGCGGTGAGCGTGACCGGCAGCGGCGCGGTGACGGTGGGCGCGGTGACGACCAATGGCGGCACGCCGAACGTGAGCACGGTGGGGCGCAATGCGGGCGCGGTGACGATCAGCGGCGCGGGGGTGACGACGACCGGTGCGATCACGGCCAGCGGGAGCAACGCGCCGACGACGGGGAGCAACCTCGCCGGCGGCAATGGCGCGGCGATCCAGATCACCTCGAGCAACGGCATCAATACCGGCGCGGGTACGATCACGGCCAGCGGCGGTAACGCGGCGACCACCAACGCGGCGGGCGGCAACGCCGGGACGATCACGCTGACGAACAACACGGCGGGCACGTTGACCACCGGCGCGCTGACGGCGCAATCGGGCGCTGCGACCGGCACGGGCGGGGGCGGCACTGCCGGATCGGTGACGGTCACCAACAACGCGGCCACGCAGCTTCAGGTTGGCGCGATCAACACCAGCGGCGGCGCCAAGGGCGCGGGCGGGAGCGTCTCGCTTGCTTCTACCGGGGCGCTCAACGTGACCGGCGCGGTCAACACCAGCGGCGGCACGCCCCTGGGCACCATGGCGGGCGCGCAGGCCGGATCGATCACGCTTGCCGGCAGCAGCGTCGTGGTGGGCAGCACGCTGTCCGCCAATGGCGGCGCAGGCCTGGGCACCAACCAGAACGGCGGCGCGGCCGGTGCGATCACCGTCGACGCCACCGGGACGGGGCAGACGATCACCCTCGCCGGCAACGTGTCGGCAGTGGGTGGCAACCGGACCGGTACCGGCACCGCGGGCGCGGGCGCGAAACTGTGGATGAAGGACGCGGTGCTGCTGAATGCGGCGACGGTGACGCTGGATGCGCGTGGCGGGTCGGCGGGCGTCGGCACCGGCGGCGTGGTGCAGTTCGACGGCGCGATCGATTCCACCGGCGGCGCGCGCGCGCTGGTGGTGAACACCAATGCGGCGACCCAGTTCAACGGCGCGGTCGGCGCGAGTTCCCCGTTGCTGTCCCTGGTGACCGATGCCGCCGGCGGCACGCAGGTCGCAGGCGGCGCGGTCAACACCTCGGGCGCGGCCGGGCAGACCTATGGCGACGCGCTCTCGGTCAGTGCCGCGACGACGCTGACGGCCACCTCGGGCACGGCGGCATTCTCGTCGACGGTGGCGGCCGGCGCCAACAGCCTCACCATCGCCGCCACCGAGATCAATTTCACCGGCAACGTGACCGGCACGGGCCAGCTGGCGCTCCGGCCCAGCACGACGCTGGCGTCCATGACCCTGGGCGCAGGGGCTGACAGCGGCGCCGCCGTGCTCGACATCACGACCGCCGAACTGGGCCTGATCCAGGCCGGATTTGCCGGCGTCACCTTCGGGCGTTCGGACAGCAGCGCGGGCG
Source organism: uncultured Pseudomonadota bacterium (assembly GCA_903909415.1). Next base: position 1,796 of record CAIVVS010000195.1, read on the forward strand.
TGACGGTCAACAACCTCCAGCTGCGCGCGGCGACCACCATCCAGACCGGTTCGGGCAGCATCGCCGGCGCGGGCAACGTCACCGGCGACGTCGCCGGGCGCGCGCTGACCCTCGCGGCGAACACCACTGGCGGCACGATCAACCTGAGCGGCGCGCTGGGAACCGTCGGGACGCGGCTGGGTGCGGTGTCCGCGAATGCGGCGGGCAACGTCACCCTGGGCGCGATCAACGCGAACGGCACGGTGCTGGCGGCTTCCGGCGCGAACCTGACGCTCAACGGCGCGCTCAACACGACGGACACGACGGCCAGCGCCATCGTGGCCTCGGCCGTGGGCGATTTCGACAACAACGTCGGCGCGGGTGCGCTGACCACCGGCGGGGGCGGGCGCTGGCTGGTGTACACCAGCACGCCGGTATCGGCGGCGAACTTCAATGGGCTGAACAGCGCCAACCTCCCGGTGTGGAACCGCACCTACGCGGCCAACGCGCCGGCCTCGGTGAACCAGTCAGGCAACCGCTACCTGTTCGCCACGGCGCCCACCCTCGCCGTGACTTCAACCAGCGCGACCAAGACCTACGGGGACGACCTGACGGGGACCCTGTCGTCGATGTACTCGGTCAGCCTCGCCGGCGTGAACGCCAACACCTACGGTGGCGTCATCCTGGCCGATTCCGCGGCGACCCTCGCTTCCCTCGTGGGTGGTGCGGCGGCGGTGTCGTCCAACGGCGCCGCATCGACCGCGGCGGTCTCCGGTTCGCCTTACGCGGTGAACGTGTCCGCAGGGACCCTGTCGGGCCTGACCGGTTACGGCTTCACGTATTCCTCGCCCGGCACGATCACGGTCAACCCGGCCGCGCTGACCGTGTCGGCGAACAACCTGTCCAAGGTGTACGGGGACGCCGACCCGACGCTCACCTACTCGGTCACCGGCCTGAAGAACGGCGAACTGGCCGCATCCGTATTCAGCAACACGCTGGTCCGGGCCGCCGGCGAGACCGTGCCCGGTGGCCCGTACGCGATCACGCGCGGCACGCTCGCGGCGAACGGCAACTACACGATCAACACCTTCAATCCGGCCGCCCTGAGCATCACGCCTGCCGCGCTGCGCGTCGTTGCGGACGACAAGTCCCGGCTGGTCGGCGATCCGAACCCGCCGTTCACCTCCCGGGTGACCGGCTTCAGGTTCTCCGATACGCTCGCGTCCCTGTCCGGCAACCTGTCCCTCGAATCCAGCGCCGGGGTCGCGTCCCCGAGCGCCAACTACGCAATCGTCCCGTCCGGCGTCAGTTCGCCGAACTACGCTGTCACCTTCGTGAACGGCGAGCTGCGCGTCGGCAATTCGGTGACGCGCCGGACATTGATCGACCCGCTGCAAGGGGCGCTGACCACGCTGACCGCCGTCAACTCGGGCGACTCCTCCGGCACCACCAGCGTCATCGTTCCGCCCACCCTGGACATCAACCGCCTGCCGGCCACCGCGGCCGGCCCGGACGACGAGGGCGCGCAGGACCAGGTGATCGGTGACGAGCAGGATGACCGTCGGCGCGACTGCTTCGCCGCGTCGCCCATGGCTGCGATGAGCTGCAGGCGCTGAGGCGCGGGGCGGCCGCAACTCCGCTATCCTCCCGCCCATGCAAGCGTGGTCGCACCTTCCCTGGCATTCCCTGAGCATGGCAACGAAAGGCTTGGCTTCTCGCCCTATCCTGCTCGTACTCGCGCTGGCGCTAGTCGGCGTCGCGATTGCGCAGGAAATGGGCTACAGCAGCCGTGTCAGCGCCGGACTGGCGGCGCATTTCACGCAGCGCTTCGGCCCCGAAGCCCGGCCACGGCTGGCAGGCTGGACAGAGTTCGGAGCGAGCCGGCGAGGCGCCGTGCCGCGTACCGGGGACACGGCCGGCGAGCAGCTCGGCCCGGTCAACAGTTTCTTCAACCGGGTGCCCTGGATCGAGGACGCGAAGCACTGGGGCGAGGCCGACTACTGGGCCACGCCCGGGGAGACGGTCGCCAGCCACGGCGGGGACTGCGAGGACTTCTCCATCGCCAAGTACTTCATGCTGAAGGAACTGGGCGTGCCGGTGCAGCGGCTTCGCATCACCTACGTGCGCGCGGCGCGCTCGCGCCAGCCGCACATGGTGCTCGCATACTACGACCGCCCCGACGGCGAGCCGCTGATCCTGGACAACCTGGACCCCGCCGTGCGGCGCGCCTCCGAGCGCACCGACCTCACACCGGTATACAGCTTCAATGACGAGGACGTCGTGATGGTCAGCAACGGGGCGAGGGCAAACCCGATGGGCATACGCGCGTGGCGGGCGGTGATCGAGCGGCTCCAGGCGGAGGCCAGGCTGTGAACCCCGGCGACGGACCGAAGGCGGGCGCCGGCCGTGGCGGCGGGCAGATGACCCTCGGGCGCCAGCTGCTGCTGGGCATCTCGCTGCTGTTCGCGCTGATGCTGTGCGGCATCGAGTACATCCACGTCGCCAACACGCGCGACTTCCTGCAGAACCAACTGCGAACCCATGCCCAGGACACCGCCACCTCGCTCGCGCTCTCGCTCGGGCCGGTCGCGGCGGCCGGCGATGCGCTGCACGAGGAAACGGTGGTCAACCCGGTGTTCGACCGCGGCTACTTCTCGATCATCGAATACCGGTCGGTGTCGGGCGAGGTGCGGGTGCGGCGCACCCTGACCCCGGGCGCGAGCGGCGTGCCCGACTGGTTCGTGCACGCGTTCGCGATCGACTCGCCCACCGGCGAGGCGCTGGTCAGCGCCGGCTGGCGCCAGCTGGGCCGGGTGCTGGTGACCATGCATCCGGAGTTCGCCTACCAGCACCTGTGGAGCACCACGCTCGCGTCGCTGGGCTGGCTGGCGCTGCTGTACCTGCTCGCGCTCGCCGGTGCGGCGATATTCGTCACCGGCATCCTCCAGCCGCTGCGCGCCGTCGAACGCGTTGCCGAAGAGATCGCCGAGCGCCGCTTCCCCATCCTCGACATCCACCCGCGCGCGCGCGAGCTGCAGCGCGTGGTCGACGCGATCAACCTCCTGTCGGGAAAGATGCATGCGGCCATCGACGAGGAAGTCGCCCGTGCCGAGCGCATGCGCCGCGACGCGTTCCTCGATCCGCTCACCGGGATGTACAACCGGCGCGGACTGGAGCAGCGGGCCACCGCGCTGTTCCAGTCGCAGGCGGAACTGGAGTCGGGAATGCTCGCGATCATCCAGCTCGACGGGCTCAACGACTACAACGGCAAGCACGGGTTCCGGCTCGCGGACGAACTGATCGCGGAGGCAGCCGAAGTCATCCGGGCCGAGTCCGAGGCCAGGCGCTACATCTACGCCCGCCCCAGCGGATCGGCCTTTGTCGTGCTGGAGGTCAATGCCGACCCCGTCGAGGCGCGCGCGGTCATGGACGGCATCTGCGCGGCGCTGCACGCGATGCTGCTGCGCCGCGGCGCCCACCCGATGATGTCGGTGTCGTGCGGTGCGGCCCGGTTCGATGACGCCGACGTCACCCTCCCCGCGCTCATGGCGGCCGCCGACGAGGCGCTGGCGCGCGCACGGGTGCGCGGCTCCGGCAGCACCGACGCCGGCGAGGTGCACGCCAGCGACCCGACGCGGATCGGCTCGGTCCAGTGGCGCCGCGCGATCGAGGAAGCGCTGGCACAGGACCGCGTCGCCCTGTCGTCGCAGCCCGCGTTCCGACTGCCCGGCAGGGAGGTGCTGCACCACGAACTCACCGTGCGGCTGCTCGGCGCGGACGGCAAGTCGCTGCCCGCGGCGCAGTTCTTCCCGATGGCGATCAGGCACAACCTCGGGCCGGCCATAGACCTCAAGGTGCTGGAACTGGTGATCAAGCGCCTGCTGACGGGGGCCGAGGGCCGCTACTCGATCAACGTCTGCGGGCAGTCCATCCGTGATGCGGGCTTCGGCCTCAAGGCGCGCGCGCTGCTGTCCGCCAGCCCCGCCGTCGCCAGGCGCATCGTCTTCGAGACCACGGAGTTCAGCCTGATCGAGGCGCCCGAGGCCGTGCAGGCCTTCAGCGCGCTGGTGCGCGGGCTGGGCGCCGGATTCGCGCTCGACAACATGCTGATCCGCGGGGAGGCGCTCAAGCGGCTCGAGGTCCTGTTGCCGGATTACGTCAAGATCGCCCCCGGTAACACCGCCGACCTGGCCTCGAGCGCCGAGGCGCGCTTCCTGGTGGCCTCGCTGGTGCGGATCGCCAACCCGCTGGACGTGCGCGTGATCGCCAACAACGTCGAGGAGCTCGCGCTGGTGGACACGCTCGAGCGCCTGGGCGTCGGCGGCTACCAGGGCTACGCGAGCGGCGCCCCCGCGCCCTGGTAGGTCCGCGCCTCCGCGCAGGGTGCATCGCGGGCGGGCCCTATAATCGCCGCATGCGCAAACCGACTGCATTGATGGCTTTCCTGCTCGCCGCGGCCGCAGCCACGCTGGCGCTGCCGGGACCGGCGCTTGCCGGGTCGCTCGAGCGCTTCGCCGAGTTCCTGTCCGGGACCCAGACCGCGCGCGCCGATTTCGAGCAGCGCATCACCAACCGCGACGGCAAGCTGGTGCAGGAGTCGCGCGGAACGTTTTCGCTGGCGCGCCCCGGGCGCTTCCGCTGGACCTATGCCAAGCCCTACGCGCAGCTGATCGTCGGCGACGGCGCACGGGTGTGGATCCATGACGAGGACCTGAACCAGGTGACCGTGCGGCGCCTCGACCAGGCGCTGGGCTCGACGCCGGCCGCGCTGCTGGCCGGCAACAACGAGGTGGCCAGCGCCTTCGAGCTCAGCGACCAGGGCACGCGCGACGGACTGGAATGGCTGGAAGCCAAACCGCGCGGCAAGGAGTCCAGCTTCGAGGCCATACGCATGGGCTTCGGCGTCGCCGGCCTGCAGGCGATGGAGCTCAAGGACGCATTCGGCCAGTCCACGGTGCTGCGCTTCACCGGCTACCAGCGCAACCCCCGGCTCGACCCCTCGCTGTTCCGGTTTGCGCCGCCCAAGGGCGCGGACGTGATCGGCGAAGTGCGGTAAGCCCGATGGCCGACCTGTTCGGCGGCATCGACCGGCCGGGCGCGGTGTCCTCCGCCCCGTCCCAGCCACCGGCCTCGCCATCGGCCGGCGAAGGCGAGGCACCCGATGCGTCCGCCCATGCGCCGCTGGCGGAACTGCTGCGCCCCCGCTCGCTGCAGGACGTGGTCGGGCAGTCGCACCTGCTCGGCCCCGGCAAGCCGCTGCGGCTGGCCTTTGAATCCGGCAAGCCGCATTCCATGATCCTGTGGGGGCCGCCGGGCGTGGGCAAGACCACGCTGGCGCGCCTGATGGCGACCGTGTTCGACGCGCAGTTCCTCGCGCTGTCGGCGGTGTTCTCCGGGGTCAAGGACATCAAGGCCGCGGTCGAGCAGGCGCAGCTGGCGCGCGCGCGCGGCCGGCGCACCATCCTGTTCGTGGACGAGGTGCACCGCTTCAACAAGGCGCAGCAGGACGCCTTCCTGCCCTTCGTCGAGCAGGGCCTGTTCACCTTCATCGGCGCGACCACCGAGAACCCGTCCTTCGAGGTCAACGGCGCGCTACTGTCGCGCGCCGCGGTGTACGTGCTGCAGAGCCTGTCGTCGGAAGAACTCGGCCAGCTGGTGGACCGCGCCGCGCAGGGCGCGCTCGCGGGCCTGTCCATCGACGCGAACGCGCGCGAGCGCATCATCGGCATGGCCGACGGCGACGCGCGCCGGCTGCTGAACCTGCTGGAGATCCTGCAGACCGCGGCCGCCGGCGCCGGGATCACCGCGGTGGACGGCGAGTTCGTGCAGAACGCGATGGCGCGCAACCTGCGGCGCTTCGACAAGGGCGGGGACGCCTTCTACGACCAGATCTCGGCGCTGCACAAGTCGGTGCGCGGCTCCGACCCCGACGCTTCGCTCTACTGGCTGGTGCGCATGTTCGACGGCGGCGCGGACCCCCTCTACATGGGCCGGCGCATCGTGCGCATGGCCTCCGAGGACATCGGCCTGGCGGACCCGCGCGCGCTGCGCATGGCGCTGGACGCCTGCGAGACCTACGAGCGCCTGGGCAGCCCCGAAGGCGAGCTCGCGCTGGCGCAGGCCGTGATCTACCTCGCCTGCGCGCCGAAATCGAACGCTTCCTACGTCGCCTATAATGAAGCGCGTGCCTTCATCGGCTCGGACGAATCGCGCGGCGTGCCGGTGCACCTGCGCAACGCGCCCACGAAGCTGATGAAGGAACTGGGTTACGGGCGCGAGTACCGCTACGCGCACGACGAGCCGGGAGGCTACGCGGCGGGCGAGACCTACTTCCCCGACGGCATGCCGAAGGTGCGCTGGTACCGCCCGACCGACCGGGGGCTGGAAGGTCGCATAGGCGAGAAGCTGGCGCACCTGCGCGACCTGGACCGCGTCGCGCGCGCCGGCAAGGACGAGTCCTGACCGCGCGGCCGACCCGCTTCCCGAGTCCCGTTACCGAACCCGAATGCCGCAACCCACTTCCGTACACGACAACGAGCACCAAGGCCCAACGCCATGCTAGACGCACACCTGCTACGCACCCAGCTCGACGCCGTCGCCAAGCGGCTCGCCGACCGTCCGTTCATCCTCGACACCGCCGCCTTCCAGGCGATGGAGGCGCAGCGCAAGGACGTGCAGGTGCGCAGCCAGGAGCTGCAGGCGGCGCGCAACCAGTTCGCCAAGCGCATCGGCATGGCCAAGGGCAAGGGCGAGGACGTCAGCGCGCTGCTGGCCGAGTCCGCCGCGGTCAACGAGGAGCTCGCGCAACTCGAGTCCAAACTCGAGGCCTTCCAGTCGCAGTCGCAGGAATTCCTGCTCGGCATCCCCAACGTGCCGCACGAGTCGGTGCCGGTCGGCAAGGGCGCGGATGACAACGCCGAGGCGCGCCGTGTCGGCACGCCCAGGGTGTTCTCCTACAAGCCGCTGGACCATGTCGCCATCGGCGAGGGACTGGGCCAGCTGGACTTCGACGTCGCGACCAAGATCGCCGGCAGCCGCTTCGCGGTGATGAAGGGGCCGCTGGCGCGCCTGCACCGCGCGATCGCCCAGCTGATGCTGGACATCCACACCGAGGAACACGGCTACACCGAGGTGTACGTGCCGTACATGGTGAACGCGGCCAGCATGCGCGGCACCGGACAGCTGCCCAAGTTCGAGCAGGACCTGTTCGCCATTCCGCGCGGCGACGAGGGCAAGTTCTACCTGATTCCCACCGCCGAAGTGCCGGTCACCAACATCGTGCGCGACGAGATCGTCCCGCTCGAGTCGCTGCCGATCAAGTACGCCTGCCACACGCCGTGCTTCCGCAGCGAGGCCGGCTCCTACGGCCGCGACACGCGCGGCATGATCCGCCAGCACCAGTTCGACAAGGTGGAGCTGGTCCAGGTGGTGCATCCCTCGCAGTCCTACGAGGCGCTGGAAGCGCTCACCGGGCATGCCGAGGTGATCCTCAAGCGCCTGGAGTTGCCCTACCGCGTGATGACGCTGTGCACCGGCGATATGGGCTTCGGCTCGGCCAAGACCTATGACATCGAGGTCTGGCTTCCCGGGCAGGACGCCTACCGGGAAATCTCCTCGTGCTCGAACTTCGAGGCCTTCCAGGCGCGGCGCATGCAGGCGCGCTTCCGCAACGAGAAGGGCAAGCCCGAACTGGTGCACACGATCAACGGCTCCGGCCTGGCCGTGGGACGCACCATGATCGCGGTGCTGGAGAACTACCAGCGGGAGGACGGCGGCGTGGACATCCCGGCGGCGCTGCAGCCCTACATGGGCGGCCTCACCGCCATCAAGCCCTGAGCCGGGGGTAAGTACATGGGCGTGCCGGCCAGCCATCCCACCGTCGTGCACATGCTGCGCGATACCGTACGTGCGTATCCGGCGCGCGAGGCGCTGGCCATGGTCGGCGCGCACGGCACGGTTCGTCTGACGTATGCCGAGTACGCCGCCTGCGTCGCCGGGTTCGCGCGCGAACTGCTCGCGCTGGATGCCGGCCGCGGCGTGCGCGGGGAGCGCGTGTCGGTGCTGCTGCCCAACTCGCTGGAAATCTGCATTGCCATGTTCGCGGCGCACGCGGCCGGTGCGCAGGTGGTGCCGCTGAACCCGCTCTACACCGGGCGCGAGCTGGAACAGATCCTCGCCGACGCCGCGCCGCGCGTGCTGCTGTACGACGCCGCGCGCGCCGACGTGGTCGGTCCGCTGGCCGCGAAGCTCGGCATCGCGCACGCCATTGCCGTCACGCCCGGGGACGGCACGCTGCTGCGCTGGAAGGCCGGGTCACCCGAGTTGCCCGAACCCCTGCCGGAACCCGGGGCGCTGTCCTTCGTGCAGTACACCGGCGGCACCACCGGCCGGTCCAAGGGCGTGGTGCTGACGCATGCGTCCACTGCGATCAACGTCGCGCAGCGCGAGGGCCTGCTGCCCACCGACCGGCGCGAGGGCGAGGCCGAGGGCGAGCGCATCCTCACGGTGATGCCGCTGTTCCACAGTTACGCGCTGGCCATGGGCATCTACCTGTCGGCCAACTGCGCCGGGACCATGGTGATCCTGCCGCGCTACCACCCGCTGGAAGTGCTGCGCGCCATCACGGGCGAACGCATCAGCATCTTCCCCGGCAGCCCGACCATGTTCACCGGCCTGATGGGCCATGCCGATTTCGCCGCCACCGACTGGTCGCGGGTGCACACCTGCTACTCGGGCTCGTCGGCGCTGCCGGCCGAGACCCTGGACCGCTGGGAGAAGGCGGTGGGCGCGCCGGTGTACGAGGGCTACGGCCAGACCGAAGCCGGTCCGGTGCTGACCTACAACCCGGTGCACGGCACGCGCAAGCCGGGCGCGGTGGGCATCGTGCTCGCCGACACCGAGGTGCAGGTGGTGGATACCGAGACCGGCACCCGGGTGATGGCTGTGGGCGAGCAGGGCGAAGTGCGCGCGCGCGGCCCGCAGGTCATGCAGGGCTACCGCAACCTGCCGGACGAGACCGCCGCCGCGCTGCGCGACGGCTGGCTGTACACCGGCGACATCGGCGAGTTCGATGGCGAGGGTTACCTCTACATCCGCGACCGCAAGAAGGACATGGTGATCGTCGGCGGCTACAACGTCTATCCGCGCGAGGTGGACGACGTGCTGTTCATGCATCCGGCGGTGCAGGACGCGGCGGCGGTGGGCGCGCCCGACAGCTACCGCGGCGAGGTGGTGCGCGCGGCGGTGGTGCTGTGCCCGGGTACGGCGGCCACGCCCGAGGAGCTGATCGAGCACTGCAAGGCCAACCTCGCCAAGTACAAGGTGCCGGTGAGCATCGAGATCGTCGCCGCGCTGCCCAAGACCACGGTGGGCAAGACCGACAAGAAGGCGCTGCGCGCGCAGGTGGGCGGCCCGGCCGGCCAGGGTGCGGCCTGAGATGGCGGCCTTCCGCGAGCGCCTCGCCTTCGACGTCGCGCGCGGCGAACTGAAGGACGCCGACCGGCGCTACCTGCTGGTCCGCGATGACACGCTGATGGCGATCTTCCGCGAGCTGCCGCCAGCGGCGCGCGACCAGGCGCTGGCCTCGCTCGCGCGGGCGGTGGTGCTGCATGGTTCGGACTCGGCGCGCGCCTATTTCGAGTCCACCGGCGGGGACGGCGCGAAGCTCTGGCAGGTGGTGGTGGACACCGCGCCGCAGCTGGGCTGGGGCGTGTGGCGCATCCTGGAATCCGGCCCGCGCAGCCTGAAACTCGCCGTGGCCAACAGCCCGTTCGCCAGTGGCTATGGCCCGTCGGATACGCCGGTGTGCCACGCGATCACCGGCATGCTGACGGCGGTGGGGCAGATCGTCTGGGGCGGCGAGGTCGTCGCCACCGAGACGCAGTGCGCCGCGACCGGCGCGCCGGAGTGCCGTTTCGAGGTTTCGGCAAAGTAAGCACGTGGCCGCGACGCCCCGCATCCTGGTGCTGGATCCGGCCTTCCCGGATGACTACGCGGTAGAGCGCGCCGCCTGTGCGCCCTGCGAACTGGAGGTGCGCCGCGAGGCGGATGCCGCGTCGCTGCCGGATGCCGTGTTCGCGAGCGCACAGGGCGTGATCGCCGGCCACCTCTGGCCCTTCGATGCGGCGCTGGCCGCGCGACTGACGTCCTGCCGGGTGCTGGTGCGCGTCGGCGTGGGCGTGGACAACGTGGACCTCGGTGCCTTCGCCGCTCACGGCATCGCGGTGTGCAACGTGCCCGACTACGGCACCGGCGAGGTCGCAGACTCGACCATGTCCCTGCTGCTGGCGCTGGCGCGCGGCACGGCGGCCTACGCCGAGCGGATCGCGTGCGACCCGGCGGCCAACTGGCGCATGTTCCCGCTGCCGCCGACCGCGCGGCGCGTGGCGGGCCAGAAGCTCGCGTTGATCGGCTGCGGCGCGATCGGCCAAGCCGTTGCCGCGCGCGCGCGCGCCTTCGGCTTCGAACTCGCGACCTTCGATCCGCGCGCGCCGGATGCCGTGCTGCGCGAGCTCGGCGTGCGGCGCATGGGGTCGTTGCGCGAGGCGCTGGCCTGGGCCGACTGTGTCAGCCTGCACTGCGTGCTGAACGCCGAGACGCACCGACTCATCCGCGCCGAGACCCTGGCCTGGATGCGGCCCGGCACGCTGCTGGTGAACACCGCGCGCGGCGGCCTGGTGGACCTGGACGCGGTGCATGACGCGCTGCGCGCCGGCACGCTCGCCGGCCTGGCGCTGGACGTGCTGCCGGAGGAACCGCCGCAGGCCTGCGCCTTGTTCGACGCCTGGCGATCAGGTGACCCCGCGCTCGCAGGCCGGATCATCGTCACGCCGCATGGCGCCTGGGCGAGTGCGGCGGCGCTGCGTGACCTGCGGGTGAAGTGCGCGCAGGTGGCCAGCCGGGCGCTGCTTGCCGGGAAAATATCGAATTGTTTAAATAAAACAGACACTTAGTGTATTTTCGGGCCGTTTCTGCCCAAGGCTGGCGCTCAAGCCTGGAGAACGTAGTGCTTGTCGCGGAACAGGTGCAGGCAGGCGTCGACCGCGGCTTCGTCGTACGCGGTGCCCCTTCCACGGGTGATCTCGGCCAGCGCGGCGTCCAGTCCCAGCGCCGCGCGTTAGGGACGGTGGGATGACATCGCCTCCACCGTGTCGGCCACGGCGGTGATGCGCGCCTCCATGAGGATGGCCTCGCCCTTGAGTCCCTGCGGATAGCCGCTGCCGTCGATGCGCTCGTGGTGCTGCAGCGCGACCTCGGCCACCGGCCACGGCCAGGCCACGCCGCGGAGCACGTCGAAGCCGGCACGCGGGTGTTCGCGGATCATCGCGGTCTCCGCCGCGTTGATGCGCCCGGGCTTGGACAGGATCTCCATGGGCACCGACATCTTGCCGACGTCATGCAGGCTGCCCGCCACCCAGAGTCCCGCCAGGCGTTCCTCGCCCAGGCCGAGTTCCCCGCCGATGGCGCGCGCCAGGTGCGCGACGCGGCGCTCGTGGCCCACCGTGTAGGGGTCGCGCAACTCGGCCAGCACCGTCGCCAGGCCTACTGCGCTGACCAGCGTGGCCCTGACCTGCAGCAGGGTGGCCTGTATGGCAGCCGCGGCGACGTGGCGCTCGGTAATGTCGCGCACGTTGCACTGGATCACGCGCACGCCGTCGCAGTCATAGGCGTTGCTGACGAACTCCACCTCGATCTGCCGGCCGTCCTTGGCGCGCAGCGGCATGTGCTCGTAGCGCACATAGCCCTTGGTCTGAAGCTCCAGGAACATCGCCTTGCTGACGGTGGTGTCGGCGAACATGCCGACCTCCCAGAGCTTCTTGCCCAGCAGTTCGGCGTGGGTGTAGCCCAGCATCGCCACCAGGAAGGGATTGGCGTCGTCGATCTGCGCGGTCTCGGCGTCCAGGATGAAGATGCCGTCCTGGGCGCATTCGAACAGGCGCCGGTAGCGGAGCTCGGAGGTCCGCATGATGGCATCCGCGCGCAGGGCCTTGGCGGCAGCGACGTGGCGCTCGGTGATGTCGCGCACGTTGCACTGGATCACGCGCACGCCGTCGCAGTCATAGGCGTTGCTGACGAACTCCACCTCGATCCGGCGCCCGTTCCGGGTGCGCAACGGCATGTGCTCGTAGCGCGCGTAGCCCTTGGTCTGCAGTTCCCGGAACATCGCCTTGGAGTCCGTGGTGTCGGCGAACATGCCGACTTCCCAGAGCTTCTTGCCCAGCAGTTCGGCGTGGGTGTAACCCAGCATCGCCACCAGGAAGGGATTGGCGTCGTCGATCTGCGCCGTCTCGGCGTTGAGGATGAAGATGCCGTCCTGCGCGGATTCGAACAGCCTGCGATAACGGATTTCCGAGGCCTGCAGCGCGCGGCGCAGGTCCTTGTCCGACGCTTCCGGTGTCGTGGAAGGACTTTCCATGGGGCGCCTTTCTGGCAGCCCGTCCGGGAGCGGCGGGGAACCGGCATACGCGGCTAAATGTCGCGTCATGGTTCCATCATCCGCCTTTGTGCCGGCGTGGAACGTACGGTGTCGCACATAGGCGGTGCGAGGGGCGGTTCCCAGCCCCGGACCTTCAGCCGGCGCCGTCAGCCCGCATTTAACCCTTATCTACCCTGAGATCTAACCCGAGGTGACTTCCAGCACCACCGCCATCGCCGAGTCGCCGGCCGCGCAGCCGTGGAACAGGCCGCGCCCGCCGCCGCGCATCACCAGTTCCTCTACCAGCTCGATGATCGCGCGCAGGCCGGTGGGGCCCTGCGGATGGCCCCAGACCAGCGAGCAGCCGTAGTTGTTCATCGCCATCACGTCGAAGCCGGTCTCGCGCGCGAACACGATGTCATTCACCGCGAACGGGTTGTGCGACTTCACCGCGTGGATGTCCTTGATCGACAGCCCTGCGTCGGCCAGCGCGCGCTTCGCCGCCGGCACCGGCGCGGCCGGCATGTAGGCCAGTTCCTCGCGCGCCTGGCCGAAGCCCAGCAGCCGGATGGTGATCGCCTTGTCGGCGGAGAGCTCGCGTGCGCGGTCCTTGCTGGTCACCACCATGGCGGCGTTGCCGTCTGCCGGGTGGGTCTGTGCGCCGAAGGTGACGGTGCCGTCCTTGAGCACCGGCTTGAGCGCGGCCAGGCCCTCGGCAGTGGTGTCGTGGATGCCCTCGTCGCCGGCCAGCGTGGCCGCGGTCTTGCGGTACTTCGCATCCGGCACCGCGAAGGGCAGTTCCATGTAGCGCTTGTGGAAGGCATGGCCGTTGGCGCAGGCCTCGGCGTACTGCTGGTAGCGCCGCAGCGTGACCGCGTGCTGCTCGGCGGTGGCGATGGTCCATTTCTTCGCCACGCTCTCGGCGGTGGTCACCATCGCGTGGTGGCCGAGCGGGTCGTTGGAGAAGTTGTCCATCACCCAGTCCTCGTGGGTGCCGGTGCCGCCCGGGCCGGAGGGCGCGGGGTAGTAGAGGTGCGGGCCGTTGGAGGTCTTGTCGGCGGTGAGCACCAGAGCGCACTCGGCCATGCCGGCGCGCACTTCCTGGGCCGCCATCTGCAGCACGCGAGCCGAGGTGGCGCAGGCCTGGTTCACCGTCGGCCCGCCCACGCGCATCGCGCCCATCATGCCGGTCACCCAGGGCAGGCCGAAGAACGAGGACTTCGACGGCACCGTAGTGCCGAGCACGCCCCAGTCGAACACCGAGGCGTCGATCTTGCGCGCGGCGAGCGCGCCCTTGGCCACATGCGCCGCCAGCTCCAGCGGGTGCAGGTGCGCGAGGCTGCCCTGCCAGCGGGAGAAGGGGGTGGACCAGTAGGCCGAGTAGGGGATGCAGGCGTCGCGCATGGTGGGAAGTTCTGCCGTAGTGGTGGTCGCAGGGTGGTGCATGCAGGGTTTATGCTAACGGCTGATTCTACCTTTGCACGGGCAGCTGCCATGACCGACGCCGATCCCCATATCCCCGAGTTTCCCGAGGGCCGCGCGCGCCCCGAGCAGACCTGGTTCGCCGATCCCGCCATCGACCGCACCCTGGGCGTGGTGATGGCGCTGGCCACCGAGGTCTACGTGCTGCGCGACCGGCTGCATGCGCTCGAACGCCAGCTCGCGCAGCGTGGATCGCTGGACGTCGCGCAGCTGTCGGCCGAACCCAGCGCCGCGGAGATGGCCGAGCGTGCAGCCGACCGTGATGCCTTCGTCGCGCACCTGATGGACAACCTGATGGGCGTGCAGGCCGCCAAGGGGCCGCTTTGAGCTCCGCTCACTTTTCCCCCGCCGGCCCGCTGGACCACAAGCGCTTTTCCGCCGCGCCCATAGACGGGCGCAGCTTCGCCGCGGCGCAGGCCTTCCTGCTGGGCACCAAGACCGCCTGGACCACCCGGGTCTATCCGCAACTGCGCGAGGACTACAAGGCGCGGGCGCAGGCAGCGACCGCCGCTGGCGGCAAGGCACCTGCCACGCCTGAGGAAGTCGGCAGGCTGCTCGAACACAGCACTACCTACCAGGTCTATGCCTGGCTGGAGCGCCACCTGCAGCGCTTCAAGTACGCCGGGCGCTACGGCCTGCATCCCTACCATGCGCAGCAGCGCGAGCGGCTGGAAGCCGAACTCGCGAAGGCCGAGCAGTCCGGCGCCCCGGTGCAGGCGAACCCCGCGCTGCCCATGCCACGCTACTACGCGGCGGTGGACATCCACCAGCATCCCGGCGGCGTGTGGAGCGACCCGGTCGCGGGCTTCGTCTACGAGCGCGGCGCGCGCAGCACCACGCCGCTCGCGGGCAAGACCCACGCCGACCTGCACCAGCGCCTGACCGAGGCGGCGCTGGCCGAGTCGGCGCGGGCCGGCATCCCGAAACCGTCGCGGGTGCTGGACATGGCCTGCGGCTTCGGCAAGAGCACCCACCCGTTCGCGCGCGCGCTGCCCGGGGCGCAGGTCGACGCCGTGGACCTGGCCGCGCCCTGCGTGAAGCTGGGCGCGAAGGACGCGGCCGAGGCGGGTGAGCGCAACGTGCGTTTCCGCCAGATGGACGCCTGCCACACCGACTATCCCGAGGCGTCCTTCGACCTGGTGACCTCGACCATGTTCCTGCACGAGATGCCGCCGCGCCAGATAGAAGAGGCGCTCACCGAGGCGAAGCGCGTGCTCAAGCCCGGCGCGCGCATGGTGCACCTGGACTTCCTGCCGCAGGTCCAGCCGCAGGTGCAGGTTGCGGGGGACCCCTTCCTGCGCTTCATCCACTACGGCCACGGCCGGCGCAACAACGAGCCCTTCATGGAGCCGCTGGCGCGCATGGACGTGCAGGCGCTGCTGGAGAAACTCGGCTTCACCGACATCGCCATCCGCCCGTTCGAGGAGTCCGAGGGCGCGCTCGCGCCGGACTACCCGAACTGGCGCTTTCCCTGGACCTTGATCTCCGCGACCGCGCCCAAGGCCACTTAGGGCCGGGGCGCGTAATCCAACTCCGCACCAGGAAACACCCATGAACGCACCGCATTCCCCCTCATCCAAGCCGGGCCTCGGCCTGCCGGCGCTGCGCATCCCGCGCCACATCTACGAACCCGAGCACGAGGCCTTCCGCGACGTGATGCGCCGCCTGGTCGAGACCGAGATGGCGCCGCACATGGCGCGCTGGGAAGAGGAGGGCGAGACGCCGCGTTCCATCTGGAAGCGCCTGGGCGACATCGGCGTGCTGGGCGCGGGCATCCCCGAGGAGTACGGCGGCTCGGGCGATGACTTCCGCTTCCTCGCGGTGGCGGTGGAGGAGCATGCGCGCGCCAGCTTCGCCGCGCCGGCCTTCGACCTGCACACGGGCATCGCCGCGCCTTACATCGTGCGCTACGGAACCGAGGCCCAGAAGCAACGCTGGCTGCCGAAGCTGGCCTCGGGTGAAGTGATCGCCTCCATCGGCATGACCGAGCCCAACTCCGGCAGCGACCTCGCGGGCGTGCGCACGCGCGCGGTGCGCGACGGCGAGCATTACGTGGTCAACGGCTCCAAGATCTTCATCACCAACGGCATCATCGGCGACCTGGTGGTGCTGGTGGTCAAGACCGACTCGGAGAAGAAGGCCAAGGGCGTGTCCCTGCTGCTGGTGGACACCCACCTGCCGGGCTACCGGCGCGGGCGCAACCTGAAGAAGGTCGGGAACAAGGCGCAGGACACGGCCGAGCTGTTCTTCGACGACCTGCGTGTGCCGGCCGACTGCCTGCTGGGCGAGCACGACGGCGGCTGGAAAGTGCTGATGTCGGAGCTGGTGCAGGAACGCATCCTGGTCGCGATCCGCGCCGCGGCCACCTGCGAGGCGGCGATCGACATGACCGCGCGCTACGTCAAGGACCGCCAGGCCTTCGGGCGCGCGGTGTTCGACTTCCAGAACACGCGTTTCGTGCTGGCCGAGGCTGCGACGCAGACGCAGGCGCTGCGGGTGTTCACCGACCGCTGCATCGAGCTGCATGCGAAGGGCGAGCTGGACATGCATTCGGCGGCCATGGCCAAGCTGTATTCCACCGAGGTGCAGGACAAGGTGCTGGACACCTGCGTGCAGCTGCACGGCGGCAACGGCTACATGTGGGAATACCCGATCGCGCGCATGTGGGCCGACGCCCGCATCCACCGCGTGTATGCCGGCACCAACGAGATCATGCGCGAGATCATCGGGCGCTCGCTTTAAGGGACGGCACAGATGGGCTTGATGCTGCTGCCGTCACCGGCGAACGAGCCGGGCATTGCCCGCGTCTATGCGCGCGCCTGCCGCTGGCGCGGACCGGCGGAGCTCTTCGCCGATCCGCAGGAGCGCCTGTCGGGCAAGGCGGCCTGGGAAGCGAGCCGGCGCTTCGCCGCCACGCTGCCGGCGCTGGGCTGGGCGCCGGGCAGCGTGGTGGCGTTCCTCTGCAAGAGCTCGGCGCGCCACGCCTGCGGCTGGTTCGGCGTCACGCTGGCCGGCGGCGTCGCCTGCAGCCTGCATGTGCGCGAGACCGCGCCGAAGCTGGCCGAGGCGCTGGCCTGGCTGGGCGCGAGTGTGTTGGTGCATGACGCCGACCTGGCGCCGCTGGCGGCCGAGGTGCTGGCGGCCTCGGGCATGGATTCGGGACTGAGGGCATGCCGCCGCGTCAGCCTCGGCGGCAAGGGCGATGCCGATGCCGCCTGGGATGCGATCCAGTCCGATCGCGCCGGACTGCCAGCGACCGACTTCCCGCCGGCCGACGCACTGGCCGGCATCATCCTGTCCTCCGGTTCCACCGGCCGGCCCAAGGGCGTGATGCATACCCAGCGCACGCTGGCGGCCAATGCGCGCGCCGGGCAGCAGCTGTATTCACAGGTCACCGCGCAGGACACGGTGCTGGTGATGATGCAGCCCTCGTTTGCGGCCTGGGTCAACGTGGTGCTGCCCTGCGTGGGCGGCGGCGCGCGCGTGGTGTTCGGCGGCGTGTTCACGCCCGCGGGCTTCCTCGAACAATTGGCGGCGGAGCGCGTGAGCCTCGCGCCGCTGGTGCCCACCATGTGGCGCATGGTGCTGGCCGAGGACGTGGCGCGCCACGACCTGTCGGCGATGCGCAACGTTTCGATCTCGGGCGAGCCGCCGGCGCGGCCCGACCTGCAGGGCATCCACGACCGTGTCTGCCGCAACATCTCCAGCTTCTACTGTTCCAGCGAGGCCGGCACCGGCGCCGCGGTGCTGGCCACCACGCATGACATCCTCGACCGCGACAAGCCGGCGACCTCGGGCAAGCCGGTGGTGGGCGCGGACCTGAAGATCATCGACCCGGCCGGCGGCTTCGACGACGAGCTGCCGCCCGGCGAGACCGGCGAGATCGTGGTCGCGGGTTCGTCGCTGGCGCTGGGCTACTGGCGCGACGAGGCGCTGACCCGCGAGCGCTACCGCGACGGCTGGTGGCGCTCCGGCGACCTCGGCCGCCTGGATGCGGACGGCGACCTGTTCGTCGAGGGCCGCACCGACAACCTGATCAACACGGGCGGGGTGAAGGTGCACGGCGAGGAGGTCGAGCGCGTGCTGCTCGCGCACCCTGCGGTCGCGCAGGTCGCGGTGGTGGGCGCGCGCGACGCGCGCTGGGGCGAGCGCATCGAAGCCCACCTGGTGCCCAAGGGCGATGCGCCGTCGGTCGAGGCGCTGGACGCGCACTGCCGGGCGCAGGGCCTGGCCGGCTTCAAGGTGCCCAAGGTGTTCCACTTCGTCGCCGCGCTGCCGGTCGGCCCGACCGGCAAGGTCTACCGCAGGGGCCTGCGCGGGCAGGGCTGACCGCGCGGCGGGCCGCCGCTCGCGCCGGCCGTGCCGCATCCCGGCACCGCGGTGGTGCGTGCTGGACGAAATCCGTGCAAGCGTGCAGGATGGCGCGTCTGCGTGGTATTGCTTGCCTTGCGCAAGCAATACACCGACCCACAAACACAGGAAGACGACGATGACGATGCTGAAACGACTGGTCCTGGCAGCCTGCGTGCTGCTGGCTGCCGCAGCCGGCCCCGCGATGGCGCAGAAGGACGTGAAGCTGGTACTGGACTGGACCTGGCAGGGCAACCATGCCTTCTTCACGCTGGCCGACGACAACGGCCACTTCGCCAAGGAAAACCTCAAGGTCAGGATCGACCGCGGCTTCGGCTCAGGCGACACCATCGGCAAGGTCGCGGCGGGGACGTATGACTTCGGCTTTGCCGACCCCAACCTGCTGGTGGCGTTCAATGCCAGGAACCCGGCCACCAAGGTGGTGAGCGTGATGATGCTGATGGACGGCTCGCTCAACGCCATCGTCACCAGGACCTCCAGCGGCATCCGCACGCCCAAGGACCTGGAGGGCCGCAAGCTGGCCGCGCCCGCCACGGACAACAGCCGCGTGCTGTTCCCCATCCTCGCCAAGGCCAATGGCGTGGACGAATCCAAGGTGAACTGGCTCACCGTGCAGCCGAACGTGCGCGACGCGATGCTGGTGCGCGGCGAGACCGATGCCGTCGCCTCGGTGTACACCAGCACCGTGCTGGCGCTGGAGGCGATGGGCGTGAAGCGCTCGGAGCTGACGGTGCTGCGCTACTCGGAGCTGGGTGCGGACCTGTACGGCTTCGCGATCGTGGTGGCCGAGAAGTTCCTCACCGAGAACCCCGAGGCGGTGCGCGGCTTCCTGCGCGCGGTGACCCGCGGCACGCGCGATGCGCTGACCGACATGAAGGCCGGCGTGGCCTCGGTCAAGAAACGCGACCCGATCATGAACGACGCCACCGAACTCACGCGCCTGGAAATGCTGCGTGGCCTGTCGGTGCTGACCCCGGCGGTGAAGGCCAACGGCCTCAGCTACGTCGACCCGGCGCGGCTGGAGCGCACCATCGGCTTCGTCGCCCAGTCCATGGGCACCGGCACGCCGCCCCCGGCGCGCGACGTGTTCCGCGGCGACTTCCTGCCGCCGGCAGCCGACCGCCGCATGCCGAACTGAAGCGACCATCCCCACCGCCACACGCACTCCAAGGAATAGTTAGCCATGAAGCCGTTGATGCACCTCGCCTGTGACATGTCCTACACCCACCTCGACGGGCGCTGGCGCGTCCCGGGTTCCTGGGTGCACCGGACCTTCCCGGACGTGGCGATGTTCGAGGAACTGGCGCGCACCGCCGAGCGCGGCTGCTTCGACATGATGTTCTTCGGCGACGGCACCGGCATCCCGGCGACCTGGCAGGGCTCGGAAGAGGCGGCGGTGCGCTGGGGCATAGGCTGGCCGCGCCAGGACATGAGCCCCTACATCAGCGTGCTGGCGCAGGCGACGAAACACCTGGGTTTCGGCCTGACCTATGCCTCCACCTTCATGCACCCGTTCTACGTGGCGCGCCTGCTCAATTCGCTGGACCACGTCACCGGCGGGCGCATCGCCTTCAACGTGATCACCTCCACCCGCCAGTCCGACGCGGCCAACTACGGCTTCGACGAGCTGATGGAGCACGGCGCGCGCTACGAGCGCATGGAGGAGTTCGTCGACGTGTGCAAGGCGCTGTGGGAGAGCGTCGGGCCGGATGCCTTCGTGTGGGACCGCGACAGCGGCATCGTCGCCAACCCGGACAAGGTGCACGCGATCAACCACGTGGGCAAGTTCTTCAAGGTGCGCGGCCCGCTGAACACCGTACCCTCGCCGCAGGGCCGGCCGGTGCTGATCCAGGCCGGCGGCTCGCCGCGTGGCATCAAGGCCTCGGCGCATTTCGCCGACCACGTGTTCGCCACTGGCCTCGCGCTGGCGCAGAAGAAGAAGCACCGCGAGGCGCTGGACGCCGCGCTGGTGGCCGAGGGGCGCGACCCGTCCAAGGTCGGCATCCTGTTCAACGTCACGCCCATGGTGGCGGAGAACGAGCGCGACGCGCTGGCGCTGCGCGACCGCATGCTGGACATGATCCCGCAGGAGGCGGTGGGCGCCTACCTGTCGCACAACATCGGCTACGACTTCTCCACGCTGCCCGAGCGCTTCTCGCCGCACGAGCTGGCGCAGCAGATCGCGTCCAAGCAGAACTCGCCGGTCAGCCTGGTGTCGCATTTTGCCGACCAGCTGGGGCCGGGCGCGACCATCACCCGCGACGAGTTCTTCCGCGAGGGCGTGAAGGCGGCCACCGGCTATGAGCGCGTGGTGGCCGGGACGCCCGCCAAGGTGGCGGACTTCCTCGAGGAACACTTCGACGGCGCCGGTGCTCGCGGCGGCTACATGATCTCGCACCCGCACGCTTCGCCGCGTGACCTGGTCAGCATCGTGGACCTGCTGATCCCGGAACTGCAGCGCCGCGGCCGCTTCCGCCGCAGCTACACGAAGAAGACTCTGATGGAGACGCTGGCGGAGTAGGGCCGCCAGGTTTCCCGCGCTAGACGATCGTCAGCGTTTCCGCGAGCGGCCGGCGCGGCTTCTGCCCGGTGTTGCCGGGCGCGGCATAGCCCACCGTCACCAGCATCGCCGGCACCTCGGTGGGCGCCAGGCCGAACTCGCGCGCCACGCCGGCGGCGTCGAAGCCGATCATCGGCCCCGACGCCAGGCCCATGCCCTCGGCGGCCAGCATCAGGGTCATCGCCGCCATCGAGGCAGAACGGATCGCCTCGTCGCGCTGGAACTGCGGGTTGGTGCCGTAGGCCTTGCGCGCGGCCGAGATCCAGCCGTCGGCCACCTTCTGCGTGATCACCCCGGCGTCCAGCGAAGGCTGGAGCGAGCGCGGCAGGATCTCGTGCGCTTCCAGCGCGCCGCAGACGATGAAGGTCACCGCCGCGTCGGTCACTTTCTGCTGGCCATAGGCGAGCTTCTTCAGCCGTTCCTTGGCCTCGGGCGTGCGCACCGCCACCAGGCGCCAGTTCTGCACGTTGAAGGAACTGGGTGAGCGCGTCGCCAGCCCGGCGAGTTCGGTGATCTGCGCGTCGCTCAGGCTGCGGGCCGGGTCGAACAGGTTGACCGACACGCGGGACTGGATCAGCTGGGTGATGGTGCTCATGGATGGTTCCGATGTGATGGGGTAGCCCGGAGCATAACCCGCTGAACACGTTGGAGATTCCACGGACGCGGGCGTCGGGGGAGAGCAGGCATTGTCCCGGGCCACTACTTTGTATACCGTATGCCGAATGTCCCCGGTCCGGCCACCCGTTCCCTCCAAATCCGCGCCCCTGCAACGGCCGGCAGCGCTGTCCGAGCAGGTCTACGACCGGCTGCGCGAGCTGATGCGGGCCGGCAAGCTGCGCCCGGAGCAGGCGCTGCGCGAAGCGGCGCTCGCAGCCGAACTGGGCGTGTCGCGCACGCCGGTGCGCGAGGCTCTGACGCGGCTGGCGAGCGAGGGCCTGCTGCAGGGCGAGGGCCGCAGCTTCACCGTGCCGGCGCCGGACGCAGCCGACATCGACGACCTGTTCGAGCTGCGCCGGCTGCTGGAACCCGAGGCGATGCGCCAGGCAGCACAGGCATGGAAGCCAGCGGGCGCGGCATCGTTGAAGCGCGCGCTGGCCGATGCCGTCGAGGCCGAGCGCGCCGGCGACGCTGCTGCCTTCGCCGCGTCCAATGCCGCGTTCCGCGCTGCGTGGCTGGCGCTGGTCGGAAACCGGCGGCTGGTGCATGCGCTGCAGGTGTATTCGGACCATGTGGTGACGCTGCGCCAGGCGACGCTGTCGGACGCGGCGGTCAGGAAGACGGTGCTGCGCGGCATGAAGGCGCTGGCCGCGGCGATGGCAAGGAACGACGGTGAGGCGGCGGCGAAAGCCATGCGCGCCCACCTGCAGGAAGCCGAGCGCGCGCTGCGCGCGGTGATGCATACAACCGACACTGGGGAATCCTGAGCATGGCCTTGCACGCAGGCGTGGACATAGGCGGCACCTTCACCGACGTGGTGGTGCTGGACGACGCAACCGGGCAGTTCACCTCGGCCAAGGTGCCGACCGACTATGCCGATCCGGTGCGCCCCATCATCGAGGGGCTCGCCATACTGAGCGGCGGCCGGCCGGTGGCGTCGCTGCACCACGCGACCACGCTGGCGACCAATGCGGTGATCACCAACCGCCTGCCGGTGGGCGCGTTGCTCACCACCGAGGGCTTCCGCGACGTGCTGGACATCGGCCGCATCCAGCGGCCCGAGGAAGGCATCTACGATTTCAACGTGGACACGCCGCAGCCGCTGGTCGCGCGGCGCAACGTGATCGAAGTGCGCGAGCGCATCGGCTCAAGGGGCGAGGTGGTGCGCGAGTTGGACGAGGCGGACCTGCGCGCCAAGCTGCGGCTGCTCGCCGGCAGCGACGTGCAGACCATCGCGGTGAGCTGCCTTTTTTCCTTTGTGAATCAGTCACATGAGATGATAATCGCCCGAATCATCGCCGAGGAGCTGCCGGGCATGCCGGTGTCGATCTCCTCGGTGGTGTCGCCGGAGATCCGCGAGTTCGAGCGCACTTCCACGGTGGTGATGGACGCGCTGCTCAAGCCCATCGTCTCGCCCTACATGGCGACGCTGGAGTCGCGGCTGCGCGAGGCGGGTGTGGCCAGCACCCGCATCATGATGGCCTCGGGCGGGCTCACCGCCTGCGAAGCGGCGGCGGGCAAGCCGGTGACCATCATCAACTCCGGGCCCTCGGCCGGCGTGATCGCCTCGGCCAACCTCGGGCGCAGGCTCGGCATCGATGGCCTGATCACCATCGACATGGGCGGCACCAGCCTGGACATCGGCGTGATCGAGGGCGGCCGCCCGGCGCTGAAGTACGAGTCGAAGATCGAGGGCTACCCGGTGCGCATGCCGCTGATCGACGTGGCCGCGGTCGCGGCCGGCGGCGGCAGCCTGGCGCTGGTAGACCAGGTGGGCTACATCCAGGTGGACCGCGAGTCCGCCGGTTCCACGCCCGGGCCGGCCTGCTACGGGCGCGGCGGCAAGCGTCCCACGATCACCGATGCCGACGTGGTGCTGGGTCGGCTGGGCGTGACCCTGGGCGGGGCGTACAGCGCCGGCCAGGCAGGCCAGGGTTTCACGCTCAATGCGGACCTCGCGCGCGAGGCCTTCGAGCAGACCTTGTGCCGGGAACTCTCGGTGGACGTGGCCACCGCCGCCAGCTCGGTGCTGGACATCATCCAGGCGCGCATGGTCAAGGCGATCGCCGCGAACACCATGGAAAAGGGCCTGGACGTGCGCGGCCTGCCGCTGCTCATCTATGGCGGCGCAGGCCCCACCCACGGCGTGGAACTGGCCGAGGCGCTGGGCATGCAGCGCGCCATCATCCCGGCGCTGGCCGGCAACCTGTCGGCGGCGGGCCTGGTGCTGTGCCCGCTGCGCTGGGACGAGGCGCGCATGGTGCTGCGTCCGGCCGCGTCGCTGGATGCCGCATCCCTGGGCGCGATGGTGGGGGAGCTGGATACCCTGGCGCGCGAGCGCATGCGCGCCGTGGGCATCAACGACCAGGGCCTCGCCACCGGGTGGCTGGCGCACATGCGCTACGCCGGCCAGTCCTACGACCTCGCGATCGACCTGGGCACAGCCTGGGGCGGCAGCCTGCCCGGCGACGTGGTGGCGCAGCTCGCCGCTGCCTTCCACGCCCAGCACGAGCGGCGCTACGCCTACCGCAGCGATGCCGAGACGGTGGAACTGGTGCAGCTGCGCGTCACCGTGGCGGGCGAGGAACTGGCATTTGCCCAACCGGTGCCGCCGGCGGGACCTGCGCACCGGACCGGCACGCGGGCGGTCTACTTCACCCGCGACAGCCAGCTGCACGACTCAGCCGTCTGGGACCGCACGACACTGCGCCCGGGCGACGTGGTGGACGGGCCGGCGGTCATCGAGGGCACCGGGTCCAGCGCGCTGATCCCGCCGGGCTGGCGGGCGACGGTGGACGGCTGGCTGAACCTCGATGTGAGAACATCGTCCTGACGCACTCCCCCAAGCGCACTCCCCCAAGGAGCACACGCGATGAAACTGAACGACATGTCCCAGCAAGCGAACCTGCGCGAGCGCGTGCAGGCCCAGGTGATCCGCTACGCGCTGGAGGTGGTGGCCGAGGAAATGGCCAACACCCTGATGCGTACCGCGCGCTCCACCGTGATCAAGGAAGTGCAGGACCTGTCCTGCGCGCTGTTCGACCGGCACGGCCGGGTGATCGTGCAGTCCAAGCACGCGCCCATGCTGCTGGCGGGCTCGCAGCTCACCATGGGCGAGGCGCTCAAGCACCTCGCCGAGGTCCCGCTCGCCCCGGGCGACGTGATCATCGCCAACGACCCGTTCCGCGGCGGCCAGCACATCATGGACGTGATGATGATCGCGCCGGTCTACAAGGGCGGCGATGCCACGCCGGCCAACCCCGGAGAACTGATCGGCTACGTCGGCTCGGTCGCGCACCACTCCGACCTGGGCGGCGCCTCGCCCGGCGGCGTGGCCGGCGGCCTGACCGAGGTGTACGCCGAGGGCCTGTGCTTCCCGTTCGTGCGCCTGTACATCGCGGGCAAGGAGAACCCGGACCTGTTCGCGATGATCGCCAACAACATCCGCGTGCCGCACAAGACTCTGGGCGACATGCGCGCGCAGGCCAGCGCCTGCCTGACCGGCATCCGCCGCTACCTGGACGTGGTGGCGCGCTTCGGGCTGGACGCCATCATCGCCTCGGCCGACCTGCTGATCGCCGAGACCGAGACCCGGCTGCGCGCGGGCCTGGCGCGCCTGCCCGACGGCGTGTTCGAGGGCGAGGACGTGGTGGACGACGACGGCATCACCGACACGCCGCTGCCGATCAAGGTGAAGATCATCAAGCAGGGCGACAAGGTCACGGTGGACCTGACCGGCTGCCCGGACCAGGTGCGCGGCAACATCAACTGCCCGCTGGCGACCACGCTCGCGGCGATCCAGTACGGCTTCACCATCGCGCTGGACCCCTACGTCACGCCCAACCACGGCTGCTTCACCATCCTGGACATCCGCACCCGCAAGGGCTCGCTGGTGGACCCGACCCGGCCGGCGGCGACCGCGGCGCGCACCAACGTCTCGCTCAAGGTGCAAGAAGCCTGCCTGATCGCGCTGGGCAAGATGATGCCGGGGAAGATGATGGCGCCCTCGCACGCGCAGATCAGCCACGTCGCCTTCGTCGGGCGGGAGCCTGACACCGGGCGCGCCTTCTCCTACAACGACATCTTCGGCGGCGGCGCCGGCGCGCGTCCTTCCAAGGACGGCCGCGATGCGCAGGACACGCACATGGCGCGCTTCAAGAACACGCCCACCGAGATGATCGAGCACGAGTATCCGGTGCGGGTGCACCGCTACGCGCTGGTGCCCGATTCCGGGGGCGCCGGCCAGTACCGCGGCGCGCTGGGCGTCACCCGGGACGTGGAAGTACTGGTGGATGACGTGGTGTTCTCGCGCTACGGCGACCGGCAGAAGTTCGAGGTGCAGGGCGCCCAGGGCGGCGGCACCGGCAAGCCCGGCGCCTTCGTGCTCAACCCGGACGGCAGCGCCGGCCGGCTGCGCTCCAAGGGCGTGGACCCGCTCAAGCGCGGCGACGTGGTGCGCATCGTCACCCCCGGTGGCGGCGGCTTCGGCCCGGCCTCGGCGCGCGACCCGCGCTCGTTGGCACGCGACCTCGCCGACGGTAAGATCACCGAGCCGCGCGCCCGCCAGGACTATGGCGACGCGCTCACCGACGACGCGCTGGCCCGGTCGTAGCATGAAGCCGGCGCAGTGACACCCCAGGCAGACCCGGCATACCCGGGTCGACACCAAGCAGCCCCCATCAGGAGAACCCCATGAAATTCAGGATCGCAGGCATCGCAGCCGCCCTGTCCCTCGCCGCGGGCGGCTTGTCCGCGCCGGCGCAGGCGCAGGACCGGATCTCGGCCACGCACGTGTTCCCGGCGTCGCTGATCTACTCGCGCAGCTTCCTCGACTTCGTCAAGAAGGCGAACGAGGCCGGCAAGGGCACCTACGAGATCCAGGTGCGCGGCGGCCCCGAGGCCATCGGCATGATGGAGCAGCCCCCGGCCGCGCGCGACGGCGTGGTGGACATGGTCTACAGCCCCTGCGCCTTCTACGCCTCCATCGTCCCCGAGTGCGACGCCATCTCGGCCTCGTCCATCGACGGCCCGACCGCGCGCAAGAACGGCGGCCTGGAGCTGATGAGCCAGATCCACCAGAAGCGCATGGGCACCGTGGTGCTGGGCTGGGTGGACAGCGGCATCCGCTTCAACCTGTGGTCCACCAAGCCGCCGAAGCTGGACGGAACCGGCCACATCGACATCAAGGGCTTCAAGGTCCGCGGCAACCCGATCTACAACGCGTTCCTGACCAACTACCTGGGCGCGCAGGTGATCAACCTGAACTCCACCGACCTGTACACGGCGCTGGAGCGCGGCACCGTGGACATCACCGGCTGGACCCAGATCGGTACCATGGACCTGAAGTGGGACCAGTTCCTCAAGTTCCGCATCGGGCCGGATTTCTTCTCCACCGACCTGATGATCATCATGAACGCGAAGAAGTGGGCGTCGCTGTCGCCCAAGTCGCGCGAGATCCTGCAGAAGGCGGTGATCGACCATGAGGTGTCCAGCGTGGCTGCGCTGCAGGACCTGTGGAAGCGCGAGCAGGCCGAACTCGAGAAGCGCGGCCTGAAGAGCGTTTCCCAGTCCCCCGAGGCCTCCAAGCGCTTCATCGACGGCGCGCGCGCCGCGTCGCTCGCGCGCATGAAGGAGCGCATGGAGAAGGCCGGCGGCATGGAGAACTTCGACCGCGTGGTCAGGTTGCTGATGAACTGAGTGCTGATGGACTGGGCGCCTCGGGCCCGCTTCGGACCCGAGGCGCCCAGCGACCGGCCTGGATGTTGCGTCACTGACAGGCAGGCCGCTTCCGCGCCGGGTAACATCGGCCGGAACGGGAACAAGGGGCCGACCGGCTGCGCGCCGGCCGGCCCCCGGTCTTTTTGGGGGTGCACGGCTTGAAACTGATCGTCAAGGGCTATGACCTGCTGATCCATGCGCTGGCGTGGGTGGCCGGGGCGCTGATGGCGCTGATGATGTTCACCATCTTCATCGACGTGGTGCTGCGCAACCTCGGTTTCCAGAGCTCCTCGCACTTCTTCACCTTCTCCGAGTACGCGCTGCTGCTCATCCCCTGCATGGGCGCGCCCTGGCTGGTTCGGGAGAAGGGCCACGTGTACGTCGAGATCGCGCTGATGTACCTCAACGCGCGCCAGCGCGAGCTGGCCACCATCGTGATCGGCATCGCCTGCATCGTGGTGTGCCTGGTGCTGGCCTGGTACGGTTTCGAGGTGACGCTGCGCAATTTCCGCCTGAACGACAGCGACGTGCGTTCCTTCGACATGCCGCGCTGGATGATCGTCGGCTGGATCCCGGTGTCCTTCACCCTGATGGCGCTGGAGTTCCTGCGTTACCTGGTGCGCGGCGAGTCCTTCCTCGCGCCGCTGTCCGATCCCACGCCCGCGGCCGAGGCCGCCACGGCGCCCGCTGCCAACGCCGCGGCCGGGAAGGACTGAGCCATGGAGTGGTACTGGGCAGCGGCGATCCTGTTCGGCCTGTCGGTCGCCCTGATGATGCTGGGGCTGCCGGTGGCGATCTCCTTCTTCGCCACCAATATCGTCGCCGGCATCCTGTTCCTCGGCGGCGAGAAGGGCATCACGCAGATCATCAACAACGGCTTCGGCGGCATGACCAACTTCGCGCTGGTGCCGATCCCGATGTTCATGCTGATGGGCGAGCTGTTCTACTACACGGGCCTCGCCGCGCGCTGCTTCAACGCCGCCGACAAGCTGCTGGGCAACGTGCGCGGGCGCCTGGCCTACGTCACGCTGATCGGCGGCACCGCCTTCGCCGGCCCCGCCGGCTCGTCCATGGGCGCCTGCGCGCTGCTCGGCTCGCTGATGGTCCCGGAGATGATCAAGCGCGGCTACAACAAGTACCTGTCCATGGGCCCGATCATGGGCGTGGGCGGCCTCGCGGTGATCATCCCGCCCTCGGCGCTGACGGTGCTGCTGGCCACGCTCGGCCAGACCGACGTGGGCGACCTGCTGATCGCCGGCATCATCCCCGGGCTGATCCTGGCCATCATGTACGGCGTGCTGATCTGGGTATGGACCGTGGTGGACCCGTCCGCCGCGCCGGCCTATGCCGCGGACACGGTCAGCGGCCGGGAGAAGCTGCGGCTGCTGTTCGTGGACGTGATCCCGATGGTGGCCATCATCGTGTTCTCGGTGGTGATCATGCTGGTCGGCTGGGCCACGCCCACCGAGGCGGCCGCGCTGGGCGCGGTGTCGGTGATGGTGGTGGCGGCGTTCTACGGCACCATGACCTGGACGGCGTTCCGCAAGTCGCTGGTGGGCGCGCTCAAGGTCACGGTGATGGCCTTCCTGATCATCTTCGGCTCGGCCACCTTCGCGCAGGTGCTGGCCTTCACCGGCGCCTCCAGCGGCCTGATCAAGTTCGCGCTGGGCTTCGAGATCGAGCCGATGGCGATGCTGTTCGTGATGATAGGCATCATCCTGTTCCTGGGCTGTTTCATGGACCAGCTGTCCATGATGCTGCTGACGGCGCCGATCTTCTTCCCGCTGGCCAAGACCCTGGGCTTCGACCTGACCTGGTTCGGCCTGATCATGCTGCTCGCGCTGGAGGTGGGCTACACCACGCCGCCGTTCGGGCTGCTGCTGTTCGTGATGAAGGGGGTGGCGCCGCCGGGCACCACCATGCGCGAGGTGTACCTGTCGGCGGCGCCCTTCATCGCCTGCGTGATCCTGCTGATCCTGATGATCATCTTCTACCCGCCGCTGGCGACCTGGCTGCCCAAGTTGATGCACTGAGCTGATGCACTGAGCTGATGCACTCAGTTGATTCACTGAACCTGATGCAGCAAGCAAGCAGCCCCAACCGGAGTCCGACATGACCGCACCGATACCCAAGACCATGCGCGCCTGGCGCGCCCACGAGTACGGCGGCCCCGCGGTGATGCACCTCGACAGCGTGCCGGTGCCGCACCCCGGCCCCGGCGAGGTGCTGGTGCGCGTGCTCGCGGCCAGCGTGAACCCGATCGACTGGAAGACGCGCGAGGGCTGGCTCAAGGCCGCGCTGACCTCGCCGCTGCCGCGCACGCTGGGGCGCGACGCCGCGGGCGAGGTGGTGGCCGTAGGCGAGGGCGTGACCGGCCTCGCGACCGGCAACCTGGTCGCCGGCGCCGGGGTGCCGAGCAAGGACGGCACGCATGCCGAGTACGCTCTGATGCCGGCTGCCGCCTGCTCGGTGATGCCGGTGGGCGTGACGCCGGAGCAGGGTGCGGCGCTGGGCATCGCCGGCCTGTCGGCGTGGATCCCGCTGGTGGAGTCGGCCGGACTGGCGCAGGGCCAGAAGGTACTGATCCATGCGGGCGCCGGTGGCGTCGGCTCGATGGCGATACAGATCGCCCACCACATCGGCGCCGAGGTCTGGACCACCTGCGGCGCGCGCAACGCCGACTGGTGCAGGACGCTGGGCGCGCAGCACGTGATCGATTACGGCCGGGAGAAGTTCGAGGACGTCGCGCGCGGCATGGACGTGGCCTTCGACACCATAGGCGGGGAGGTGCATGCGCGCACGGCCGCCACGCTCAAGCCGGGCGGGGCCCTGGTCTGGATCAACGCCATCCCGCCCGCGCCGCACGGCCGCACCGACATCCGCGCCATTCCGCCGAACATCCAGTCCAGCACGGCGCGCATGTGGTCGCTGCTGAACCTGGTGGCCTCGGGCGCGCTGCGCGTGCCGGTGGAGCACCGGTTCGAACTCAGCCGCGCCGCCGAGGCCTATGCGATGAGCCAGGGCGGGCATACCCGCGGGAAGATCGTCCTCACCATGTAGGCGCCGGGGCGGGGCACGAATGTGGTGCGTCGTGCCCCGTAAGTCGTAAAAATACTACTTTCGTCAGAACATCCCTGGAGTTGACAGGGATTCTGCCGGGTGTATTCTACTGTTATCACTTTTATTGAATTTGGCCGATGTTTCCTACGTCGCCACCTGCCGGAACGTACGTGTCCGGTTTCGCCGGGCCTGAGGGCCGCAGGAGGTTTGTCGCCGGTTCGCTGGGGGCGTTCCTGCTGCCCGTGGCGGCACCCCTTGCGCAGGCCAGTCCGCTTGCGGCGGTCAATGCCAGTGTCCCGGGACCGGGATCCAGCGTGTCCTTGCCCTTTGAATTGGCCATTGGGATCGGGGCAGACCGCGACGAGGGCGTGCGCCTGCGCCTCAAGTTCGTGGACGGGGGGGGGCTCGCCGCGGCGGACGTGGCGTCCGGAATCAGCGATTTCGCCGCGTTCGGCCTACCCGCCGCGATGGAAGCCAACCTGGCCGGTGGCTCGCTGGTGGCCCTGGCCGCCGTGGACGACCTGCCGCTCTATGCGCTGATGGTCTGCGCCAAGTTGAAGCGCAAGGTGCGTCGGGTGGAGGACCTTCGCGGCCTGACCATCGGCGTGTTTTCCGGGTCGCTGAAGAACAAGACTACGTCCCAGCAGGTGTGCGAACTGCTGCTGGCGCGCCACGGACTGTCGCCCAAGGAGGTGAACTTCCTGGCGGCAGGCCAGAGCTGGGAGTCGCTGTCGGCGGCGGTGCGGTCGAGGAGCGTGGATGCGCTGATGTGCGACG
This sequence comes from uncultured Pseudomonadota bacterium, assembly GCA_903909415.1. The sequence goes on from CAIVVS010000195.1 coordinate 32,815, forward strand.
AGCCCTACGGCATGCAACTTGAGGCTGCAGGGTTGGCGTACACACTGTTCAAACTCGGACGCCCGGCCGACGCGGCCTCGCTGCCCGGCGGCGGTTTCCTCCGTGCGGCGCTGCTGTCGCGTCGCGACCTGGTGGCACGCGATCCGGCACTGGCCGAGCGGATGGTGCGGGTCGTCGCGCGGACCCTTGCGTGGATGCGCGCCAGGGGCGCACCAGCGGTGGCCAGTGCGCTGGACATGACTGGCCAGCGCAGGCAATTGTTCATCGAGGCTGCCCGCCAGTTCCCGCGGCAGTACAGCGCCGACGGCAGGTTCTCCGGCGCGCAACTGGGCGAAACCGACCGGTTCTTCCGCGCGCTCAATCCGGATGACCAAAGACGCCAGGCGTTTTCGGCGGAGTCCATGGTGGAGGCGCGATGGGCGGGCCGCAAGACCTGAGGGACGGCCTCCCGCAGCGGTCGCGGCGGCGTCTGGGCCGCAGCCTGGTCCTGCGGATGGCGCTGTTCGTGGCGCTCCTGATGCTGGTGATCATGGGCGCCCAGGTGGCGGTCATCGACTCGGTGACCGAGAGGCTGGTCACCGCCAGGAGGGGCGACGTGGTCGAGCACATCGCCCAACGCATTTCCGAGGCCGAGACCGGCTGGGCCGCCCAGGCATTCGCCCTGCGCAGCGCCATCGTGTTCGGGCGTGTGCTGCAGGGCCCGGACCGCCAGGACGCGCAGGCACGCTTCCACGCCCTGGTGACCGGCCTGGGGGCGACGCGGGAATTCGACCGTGCGGACGTCCTCAGCGACACCGGCGAGCAGGTCGTGTCGTTCAGCGGCTGGCAGGACCGGAAGGCTGCGCCGGCCCCGACCGGGGCATGGCTTTACGATGCCGCGGCGAACACCCTGCATCGGGTGGTGCGCACGCCTCTCATGGTCGGCCAAGGCAGGGGCGGCATGCTGGTGGTCTACCTCCCGCTCGACCGTGCGTTCCTGGACCGGTTGCGCGTGCCCGATGCCCTGGTGTCGCTGGTGTCTCCCGGGGGCGACGCGGTGGTCGGGTGGGCTTCCACCGTCGGGAACCTGTCCGACATGCTGGCGGTGGGGGGCAAGGTGCTCAGCCATTCCCTTCCCTGGACGGTTGATGGCGTGGCGGCTCCGCGCGTCGACGTTACCGTGTCGCAGGCGCGCATCTTCACGCCCTGGGGCCGTGCGCTGTGGATGGTCGCGATGGTCGTGTTCTCGGCCATGGTCACCTGGCTGTTCTTCGGGCGATGGGTGCGGGCACAGGTCACCGGGCCGCTGGCGGCGCTGGCCTCGGGCATCGGTGCGTGGCGGCCCGGCACCAGCGGGGACGAATTGCTGGGCGGTGCGGGCGTCGAGGAAGTGCGCGTGGTCGCCGGCGAGCTGGCGGGAGCGCTGCAGCGCTTGAACAACACGGAGCAGGAACTGCGCGAGGGCCAGGAGCGCTTCCGCGAGTTCGCCGAGTTGCGTGCCAAACTCTTGTGGGAGACCGATGCGGACTGCCGCTATACCGGCCTCTGGGGGCCGGTCGCGATGACCGCGGGCGTGGAGAACCTGCTGGGCAAGACGCGCGACGAGGCGGCGGCCGATGAAGGCATGGACATCCATTCGGAACCCTGGGCCAGCATGTCGGCGGCGCTTCGGCGTCAGGAACCGATTCGTGAAGTGGAATACCAGCGCTACCGCCCGGGGCACGGGCTGATCTGGGCCTCCGTCAGTGCGAAGCCGCGCTTCGATGCGCAGGGCCGGTTCCTCGGCTACCGGGGGGTGGCCGCCGACATCTCGGCGACAAAGGCGCTGCGGGACGAGCTTGCGAGCGTGAATGCGAGGCTGTTGCACCTGGTCGCGGCGGCACCCGGTGCGATGTACACGATGCGCTCCGGGGATGGCGCATTCACCTTCGTCAGCGATGCGCTGGGCGCGCAGGTGGGCCACCTGGTCGGCGACGTGCTGGCGGACGGGGCGTTCTGGTCCGGGTGCATCCATCCTGAGGACCTGCCGGCATACCGCGGCGCGATCGCTGCCACCATGGCATCGGGCCGCGCCGGCGCGCGCTACCGTATCCGCGCCGTTAGCGGGGACTACGTCTGGATCGCCGACGAGATGCGCGCCGCAGGCGGCGGGGAAATCGTGGGGCTCTGGACGAACATCTCCGAGCGCGTCGCCGAGGAGCAGCGCATGGGCCATGTGCAGAAGATGCAATCCATCGGCGAGCTCACCGGCGCTCTCGCACACGACTTCAACAACCTGTTGGGCATCGTCATCGCGAACCTGGACGTGGTGGAGGGCCTGGTCGGCGCGGATGCGCGCGCCGTGAGCCGGCTGAACGTCGCCAAGAGCGCCGCACTGCGCGGCGCGGGCGTGACCCGTTCGCTGCTGTCCGTTGCCAGCCAGCAAGTGGCCACCCCGGTCGTGACCGACGTGGGCGAGGCGGTCTCCGAGGCCATGCCGCTGCTGCAGGCGGCGGTCGGCGGCGGCCTGACGATCGACCTGGACCTACCCGCGCGTCCCGTCCATGCGAGGCTGGATTCGAGCGGCCTGATCCAGGCCTTGCTCAACCTGGTGATGAACGCCCGCGACGCGACCGAGTCGACGGCCGGCTCGCGCAATGTCAGGATCGCGGTGCGCGGCGAGTCGGTGGCCCAAACGTCGGACCCGGCGATCGCGCCGGGCCGCTATGTCGCGGTGAGCGTCGAGGACAACGGGGTCGGCATGTCGGCCGAGGTGCTGAAGCGCGCCTTTGAGCCGTTCTTCACCACCAAGGGCATCGGGCGCGGCACCGGCCTGGGCCTGGCGATGGTGTACGGCTACGCGCGCCAGTTCGGGGGCGGCGCGGATATCCGAACCCGGCCCGGCCAGGGAACGACGGTCAGGATACTGTTACCGGACATGAAGCCGGCGCAGGCGGCTGCGACCGTTGCCAGGGCCGAGGTGCCGGCTCCCGGAAAGCCCGTGCTGGCAGGGGGCGCGGGCAAGCGCGTGCTGGTGCTGGAAGACGAGGTGGACCTGTGCGACATGGCCTGCGCGATGCTGACCATGTTCGGGTTCCTGCCGGTGGCGGCAAAGTCGGTGGACGAGGCTCGCGGCCTGCTCGCGCAGGAGCCATTTGACATCATCTTCAGCGACATCACGATGCCCGGCAGCATCAGCGGGCTGGACTTCGCGGCCGAGGCGCGCGGGCGGTTCCCCGGGATGCTGGTCCTGCTGACCTCGGGGTATTCGGAGGAGCTGCTGGCCAGCGGCGCGCGCGGCTTCCCCCTGCTGCAGAAGCCTTACCGGATGAGGGAATTGTCCGAGGCGATGCAGCGCCTGGTGGACTCGGGCGCGGCCTGATCCGGCGCTACTGCGCCTTGAGCTTGTCCCCGAGGATCTCGCTCATGTCGTTCCAGACCATCTGGTCCACGAGCCGGCCGTCCTTCACCGTGAAACGGTCGATGAAGCGGATGCCCGAGTAGGCCTCGCCGCTGAGCAGTTCCCCGTGCAGCATGCCGTAGCAATAGACAACCTCGGCGCCAGCCTCGGCCGGCGCGACGTCGAACCGGTCATAGGTCTTGTTCGCGCTGCGGTAGCGCTTTTTCGAGGACTCCACCAGCTGCTGCAGGGTGTCGTGGCGGCGGTTGCCGGGGAACAGCATCCAGAAGCCGGGCGCGAGCATGGCATTGGCGGCGGCCAGGTCGCGCCGTTCCATCGCGGACAGGTAGTCGCGCACGACCTGGGCGGCTTTGGGGATGGGGGCGCTGGGCTGTGCGGACATGGGGGCTCCTGCTTGGCTTGGTAGGTGCCGCAATCTTACCCCTCGGGTTGACCCCTGAATCCAGCCGTACAATTCCGGGCTTCCTTCCCGTGAAACAGGGCACGACATGGACTGCGACATCCTCATCCGCGGCGGTACGGTGATCGACGGCAGCGGCGCGACCGGCGTGGTCGCGGACGTCGCCGTCACTGAGGGACGTATCGCGGCAGTCGGGCCGCACCTGGACGCGAAGGCGAAGCAGGTGATCGACGCAAGCGGCCTGGCGGTGGCGCCGGGCTTCATCGACATCAAGACCCACTCGGACTTCACCCTGCCGATCAACCCGAAGGCCGAGAGCAAGCTGCGCCAGGGCGTGACCACCGAGATCATCGGCCACTGCGGCTTCTCGGTTGCACCCTGCCTGCCGGGCAAGGTGAAACTGCTGGCCGACTACCTGGCCCCGAGCGCGCCCTGGCTGCCGTTCCGCGAGATGGGCTTTCGCGAATACCTCGACAGCTTCCCCGCGACCTCGGTGAACGCCGGCATGCTGGTCGGGCACAACACGCTGCGCCTGATGGTGATGGGCATGGAGCAGCGCGAGCCCACCGCGGCGGAACTGGCGCGCATGGTCGCGCTGCTGGAGGAGGGCTTGGAGGCGGGCGCGCTCGGCCTGTCCAGCGGCCTGTTCACCTCGCCCGGCTCGTATGCGAAGTTCGACGAGATGCTGGCCCTCGCACAAGTGGTGGAGCGCCACCACGCCGCGTACTTCACCCACCTGCGCGACGAGTCCGGCGGCGTGCTGGACGCGCTGGACGAGGCGATCGCTATCGGCCGCGCCTGCAAGGTGCACGTGCAGGTGGTGCACTTCAAGTGTTCGGGCGTGGACAACTGGGGCAAGGCGGCCACGGCGCTGGAGCGCATGCGCCAGGCGCGTGCCGAGGGCGTGGACATCGAGTGCGACGCCTATCCCTATACCGCGGGCAGCAACCCGTTGAAGAACATCCTGCCGCAGTGGGTGCAGGGCGGCGGCGTGGACGCGATGCTGGAGCGCCTGCGCCTGCGCGACACGCGCGAGCGCATCCGCGCCGAGGTCGCGCGCGACGGCCTGAACAACTGGGGCCGGATCGAGTCCTGGGACGCGGTGCGCATTTCCATTACCCCGAACCTGCCGCAGCATGCCGGCAAGACCATCGCGGAACTCGCCGCCGAGCGCGGCGCCGACCCGGTGGACGCGCTGTGCGACTACCTGATCGAGGACAAGGGCGCGACGCGCGTGCTGATCACCTCGATCTCCGAGGACGATGTGCGCGAGCTGATCCGCTCGCCTGCGGCGCTGGTGGGGTCGGACGGCAACTGCGTGGCCGACTACGGCACGGTCAGCCAGGGCATGCCGCACCCGCGCTTCTACGGCACCTTCCCGCGCGTGCTGGGGCACTACGTCGAGCGCGAGAAGGTGACCTCGCTGGAGCACGCGGTCCACAAGATGACCGGCGCCACCGCGCGCGCGCTGCGCCTGTCCGACCGCGGCCTGCTCAAGCCCGGACTGCGCGCCGACATCACGCTGTTCGAGCCGAAGGCATTCCTCGACCTCGCCACCTACCAGCAGCCGCACCGCTACCCGGCGGGCACGCGCACCACGGTGCTGGTGAACGGCGAGGTGGTGGTGCGCGACGCGACGCATACCGGCGCGCTGCCGGGCAAGGTGCTGCGCAGGGCTGCGGACGGCTCGGTCGCCTGATCCGCTTCGCGCTGGCTGATCCGCGCGCTACCAGCGCTTCCAGGACAGCAGCGCGGTGCGCGCCTCGGGCGTGCCGTCCTCCAGCCGCGCGGCCAGCGACAGGATGCCGTCGGCGTAGCGCGCGCGGCGCTTCTGGTCCCCGCCCACCCAGTTCGGGAACAGGCTCATCTCGACGTGGTGGGTGATGGTGCCTTCGAGCACGGCCGCCTCCGTATTGCCGTTGCCGGCCACGCTGTAGCGCCCGCTGTAGGCCATGAAGCCGTTGTAGGCGCCGGCGCGCTCGGCCTCCGGTGCATTCCATTGGCCGCCGCTGGAAAAGCCCGGCCGGCCAAGGCGCCCGAGCATGCAGGCCATGCGCCCGTCGGCGTCGTACTGGATCCAGCCTTCCAGCTCGCGGCCCATCGGGTGCGAGACGCGGCCGTCGTCGTAGCGCTGCTCCCAGCTCAGGATGCGCCAGCGTCCGAGGATGTCCTTGCCGGCCAGGTCGCCCATTGCCTCACTCCCAAAAAATATCAATAAAAACAGCCACTTAACATAAAAACGGCCGATTTTCACTCCACCGGCCAGGTGAGCTTCACGATCTTCTTCATGTCCAGGCGCCCGGCGATGCGCTCGCCCGCGGTCACCACCTCGCGCATCAGCTGGTCGTGGTCCACCTTGGTGAGCCGGCCGTCCTTCAGCACCTGCTCGCCGGCGATGTACACGTCCTGCACGGTGTTGCCGGTGGCGCTGTAGACCAGGTTGGACACCGGGTTGTAGAGCGGCTGCCACTCCGGCACCGTGGCGTCGAACACCACGAAGTCGGCTTCCTTGCCGACCTCGATGGACCCGATGCGGTCCGCCAGGCCCACGCCGCGCGCGCCGTTGATGGTCGCCATTTCCACCGCGTGCTCCGGCGGCATCACCCGCGGGTTCATGCGCACTTCCTTGTAGCCGCAGGCGGCCAGGCGCATCTCCTGCACGATGTCCACCACGCCCGAGGACGCGTGGTCCGAGCCCAGGCTGACGTTCACGCCCAGCGCCATCAGCTCCGGATGGCGGCCGGCGGCGATATAGCCGTAGCCGTTGTGCACCGAGGAGGAGGGGCTGCATACCAGCGTGGGCTTGCGCTTGGCGAGCAGCGCGACTTCCTGCGGCTCCAGCCAGCCCGAGTGCACCAGCAGCATGTTCTCGTCCAGCACGCCCAGCGCCTCCAGCCGCTCGATCTCGGCCATGCCGGTGGCCGACACGCTGGCGTCGTGCGTCTGGTAGGAGAAGCACGCATGGGTCTGCAGCTTCACCTGGTGCTTGTTCGCAATGTCCTTCAGCCCGCAGATCAGCTCGTCGGTGGCGTTGTTCATGCCACGGAAGGAGGCCGACAGCGTGAGCCGGCCCTGGTGCTTGCCGAGGTAGCGCTCGAACAGCGACTCGGTCTTCTCGAGGCAGGCGCCGGTGGACTCGATCATGCTGGCCGGCAGCAGGCCCATCACCGACTTGGTCTTGTCGAAGCAGGAGCAGGCCGCGACCAGGCGCATGCCGGTGGACAGCACCGAGGAGATGGTCGCATCCGGGTGGTAGTTGCCCGGGTCGGTGAAGCAGGTCACGCCGTGGCGCAGCAGTTCCAGCGCGGCGAAGGCCGAGCTGACCGCCACGTCCTCGCGGGTGTTGGCCGCTTCGTAGGGATACATGTGGTCGAACAGGAACTGCTGCGCGTTCGCCTCGTCGGCCAGGCCGCGCGACAGCTGGAAGGACGCGTGCAGGTGGTTGTCGATGAAGCCGGGCGTGACCACCGCGCCGCGCGCGTCGGTGACCTTGGCCGGCTGCCAGGCGCGCTCCAGGTCGGCGGTCTTGCCGACCGCGACGAACAGGCCGTCCTTCACCGCGACCGCCGCGTCACGGATCACGCGGCGCTTGTCGTCCACGGTGATCAGCCAGTCGATGTGGCGTACCAGCAGGTCGCATGGGGCGACATTGGCGGGGCGCGATGCTGTGTTCATGGGTTCGTCCTGCGGAGGGCTTGTGCGATGCGCGCATTTTCGCAGGATTGTGGCTTGGTGCGGCACGGTAGAATCGCGCATCCCCCGCAACTGGAGCGCCACCATGGCCGCCACGTCGAGTCCCTTCATGCCGCAGGGCGTCATCCCCGCCGTGCTGCTGCCGTTCTTCGAGGACCTGTCCATCGACGAGGCCTCGTTCCGCTCGCACCTGCGCGACGTCGCCGCGGTGCAGGGCCTGTCGGCGCTGACCATCAACGCGCACTCCACCGAAGTCGGCTCCTGCACCTTCGAGGAACAGCGCCGCGTGCTGGAGATCACGCGCGAGGAAGTGGGCGGCAGGCTGCCGATCGTCAACGGCATCTATGCCGAGGGCAGCCTGGAGGCCGCGCGCCTGGCGAAGATGGCCGCCGACGGTGGCGCCGCGGCGCTGCTGGTGTTCCCGCCCGGGCCGTTCACGCTGGGCCAGCGCCCGGAGATGGTGGTGGAGCACTTCCGCCGCATCGCCGATGCGTCCGGCCTGCCCATCATCGCCTTCCAGTACCCGCTGGCCGGCGGTCAGGGCTACCCCATCCCCACGCTGGAAGCGCTGTTCCGCGCTGTTCCGCAGGTGCGCGCGATCAAGGACTGGTGCGCCAACCCGGCGCTGCACGAGCGCCAGGTCCGCCTGCTGCAATCGATGAACCCGCAGGTCAACGTGCTCACCACGCACAGCGCCTGGCTGTTCAGCTCGCTGGTGCTGGGCTGCAACGGCCTGCTGTCCGGCAGCGGCTCGGTGATCGCCGACCTGCAGGCGCAGCTGTTCCGCGCGGTGCAGGCCAACGACCTGGCGACGGCGCGGGCGCTGAACGACCGCATCCAGCCGACGGCGGAAGTGTTCTACGCCGAACCCTGGGTGGACATGCACAACCGCATGAAGGAAGCACTGGTGCTGCTGGGACGGCTGCCGCGCGCCGTGGTGCGCCCGCCGCTGATGAAGATCCCGGCCTCGGAAGTGGAGCGCATCCGCCAGGCGCTGGTGCGCGCCGGCCTGCTGGATGAAAAAGGCCGCGCCTTGCGCGCGGCCTGACCGGGACGACGGCCCTGGGCGGCAGCCGCCGCGCAGGGCCCTGATCCCTCAGTGCGCGCCCGGTGCTGGCTCAGTCCGCCTTGATGTTGTTGTCCCGGATCACCTTGCCCCAGCGCTCGTGGTCGCGGCGCATCAGCGCGGTGAACGCCTCGGAGCCCATGCTGGAGGGCTCGAAGCCCAGGTCGCGCAGCTTGGGCGCCATGTCCGGCCCGTTGACGCTCTTGCGGATGCCCTCCGCCAGCACCGCGAGCACGTCCTTGGGCGTGGCCGCGGGCGCGAACACGCCGTGCCAGCCGTCGATGCTGGAACCCGGGTAGAGGCTTTCCATGGTCGGCACGCCGGGCAGCGCGGCCAGCGGCTTGGCACTGCTGGTCATCAGCGGACGCAGCTTGCCCGAGCGCACCTGCGGGATGATGCCCAGCGAGGTGTCGAATATCAGGTCCACTTCGCCCGCCATCATCGCCTGCATCGCCGGTCCGTTGCCCTTGTAGGGGATGTGCGTCAGCTTGATGCCGGCCACGCTGCTGGCCAGTTCCATGTACATGTGCGGGCCCGAGCCGGTGCCGGCCGAGGAGTAGTTCATCTTGCCCGGGGTCTTCTTCGCGAGGTCGACCAGTTCCTTCATGCTGGTGACGCCGGACTTCGGCCCGACTGCCAGCACGTAGTCGATGGTCACCGTCTGCGCGACGCCGACCAGGTCCTTGACCAGGTCGTAGGGCGTCTTCTGCAGGCTGACCACGGTCACCATGGGCGTGGCGGCGTTGAGTACGAAGGTGTAGCCGTCGGGCGCGCTCTTGGCGACGTAGTCCACGCCCAGCGCGCTGCCGGCGCCGCCCTTGTTCTCGACGATCACCGGCTGGCCGAGGTTGACCTGCAGCTCGCGCGCGAGCATGCGCCCGACCACGTCCAGCGTCCCGCCGGGCACGAAGGGCACCACCAGCCTCATCGGGCGGTTGGGAAACTGCTGGGCCTGGGCGGGCAGGGCGGCCACGATGGCGGCGGTGCCGGCCAGTGCGGCGGCGAGGTGGCGTAGTTTCATTCGGACTCTCCTTGGAACCTGGGTTTCAGTTGCCTTCAGCTGCCGCTAGTTTGGAACATGGCCACGCCCAGGCGCTCGGCCAATGCATGAAGTTCCTTCATGATGGCCGGGGGCACCGGGATGCCCTCGCGGCTGCGGCGTTCCGCGATCCGCCCGCCGCGCTCGCCCGGCATCAGGATGGGGCTGGCTTCGTCGCTGCGCGGCAGCGCCGCGAGGTCCTTCGCCATGCGCGCCACTTCGCGCCCGAAGGCCGCGGGGTCAGTGAACTTGGACAGGTCGATGGCGATGATCATCGCGTTCTGGCGGTGCTTCTTGCTGATCGGCAGGGCTTCCAGCCAGTCCGATACCAGCGGGTTGGACACCAGGATGCTGGTCAGGCATTCGATCATCAGCGACAGGCCCGCGCCCTTGGGGCCGCCCATGGGCAGCGGGATGTGCGCCTCGTTGGCGTCGGTTGTCGGGTTGCCGGCGCGGTCCAATGCCCAGCCCGGCTCCAGCGGCAGGCCGTTCTTTTTCGCCTGCACCAGCTTGCCCATCGCGACCACGCCGGTGGCCATGTCGAGTACCAGCGGCTCCGCTTCCCCCATGGGTACGGCGATGGACAGGGGGTTGGTCGACACGCCGGCGGTGCGTGCACCGTGATAGGCCATGTTCGGCCACGACGCGGAAATCGCGATCGCGGCCATGCCCTGGCGGGCCAGCGCCTGGGTGTAGTAGCCCAGCGCCGCGGTATGCGTGGTGGATTTCACCAGTGCCATGCCGATGCCGGCGAAGCGCGCCTTCTCGGCAGCCTTCTCGGCG
>CAIVVS010000196.1 GCA_903909415.1 uncultured Pseudomonadota bacterium
GCTTGTCGCCGATCAGGCGGGCGGTGAAGTCCGCCGCGCCGCCGGCCGTGAAGGTGACCACGATCTTCACCGGCTTGGCCGGCCAGGCCGGCGCCGCCGTCTGCGCCAGGGCCTGGGCAGACACCAGGCCCAGGGCTACCAACAGTATGCTACGGAACGCGCGTACGGGATTCATCAAATATCCTTTATAAACAGCCACTTAGGTTATCTTTAGCCTGTTTTCGATGCCAATCGCCAGACACGCTCCCGGGTCAGCGGCAGTTCATGCACCTGCACGCCCAGCGCCGCCGACACCGCATTGGCGATGACGCCGGCCACCGGGATCACGCCGCCCTCGCCTGCGCCCTTGGCGCCCAGCGGGTTGTTCGGCGAGGGCCTGGATTCCATCGCGATGGTCTCGATGCGCGGGAAGTCGTCAGCACGCGGCAGCGCGTAGTCCATCAGCGAGCCGGACAGCAACTGGCCGTGCTCGTCGTAGGCGAGGTTCTCCAGCAGCACTCCCCCCAGCCCCTGCACCACCGCGCCCAGCGCCTGCCCGTGCAGGGTCACCGGGTTGATGATGCGGCCCACGTCCTCGACCGCGACGTACTCCAGCACCTCGACCGCGCCGGTGGCCGTATCCACCGCGACGTGCGCGGCGTGCGCGCCGTAGCTGTAGGTGCGCTTGCGGCTGGCGAAGCTGCCCTCGGCGATGAAGCCGTTGCTGCCCGCGAGCTGCGCCCAGGTGGCGGACGCACCGTCCGGCGCGCGCGCGATTCCCTGCTCGCCGTCCACCGCCAGCACCACGCTCTCGGGCGCGCAGCCGAAGCGCGTGCCGGCCGCCTCGCGCAGCATCACCTGCAGCCGCGCCGCGGCCGCGAGGATGGCCGAGCCGCCCATCACCACCGAGCGCGAGCTGTAGGTGCCGTAGCCCTCGGCGACGCCGGTGGTCGAACCATGGTGCACGCCGCTGATCACCGCCATCGGCACGGCCATCGCGTCGGCCGCGATCTGGGTGAACACGGTCTCCAGTCCTTGCCCGATGGCGCTCGACCCGGTGTACACGGCGATGCGCCCGTCGGGGGCCATCACCAGCCGCGCCGATTCGCTCGGCCCCGAGGCGCCGCCCTCGATGTAGCAGCCCAGCGCCACGCCGTGGCGCCGGCCTTCGTGCTCGCGTCCGTTGAGCTTCGCGCGCTCGTCCCAGCCGAACTCGTCCAGGCAGCGCTCGAGCGTCTGCGAGTAATCGCCGCTGTCGGTCTGCGTCGCATCGCCGAAGGGCGCGACCGTGGGCATCGCCCAGGGCATGTCGGATTCGCGCACCAGGTTGCGGCGGCGGAACTCGACCCGGTCGATGCCGAGGTCGCCCGCGGCCAGGTCCATGATGCGTTCGCGGAAGAAGTCGGTCTCGTAGCGCCCCGGCGCGCGGTAGGTGGCCGAGGGCGTCTTGTTGCTCAACAGCACCGCCACGCGCATGTCCACGTTGGCGATGCGGTACGGACCGGTGCAGACCTGCGCGATGTTGCGCGAGGGCGTGATGCCGACGGTGCGGATGTAGGCGCCGATGTCGCTGCGCGCCCGCCCGCGCAGGCCGAGGATGTGGCCCTCGCTATCGCAGGCGATCTCGATCTCGCAGTCGGCGTCGCGCGCATGGTTGGTCGCGAGGAAGTGCTCGCTGCGCAACTCCGCCCAGCGCACCGGGCGGCCGGTGCGCCAGGACGCGAACGGCACCAGGAAGTCCTCGGGATAGAACTCCCCGCGCGCGCCGAACCCGCCGCCGACGTCCACTTCCAGCATGTCCACGGACGTCTCGGGCAGGCCGAGCAGGCGCGCCAGGATGCGCCGGTTGGCGAAGGGCACCTTGCTCGCGCCCTCGACCACCATGCGCTTCGAATCGGCATGCCATTGCGCCAGCAGGCCGCGCGGCTCCATCGGGATCGCGGTGTGGCGGTGCATCGCGAAACGCTCGCGCCGGGTGTAGGGCGCGTCGCGGAAGGCGGCGTCGGCATCCCCCTTGGTCGCGGCCAGTTCCATCACGCAGTTGGTGCCGGTGGGTTCGAACAGCAGCACGTCGCCGCGCACCGAGGCATCGCGCCCCGCCACCACCGGCAGTTCCTCGATGTCCATCACCACCGCTTCCAGCGCGTCCTCGGCCTGGGCGCGGGTGTTGGCCACCACCATGGCCACCGGCTCGCCGACGTAGCGCACCTTGCCGGTGGCGATCACCGGCTGCTCGAAGCGCAGCAGGCTCTCGTGCGCCTCCTGGCGCAGCGGAATGTTGGGCATCGGCGTGGACGCGCCGTGCACCGCGCGCAGCGCCGCGAGCACGTCGGCCGAACTGAACGCGCCGATCACGCCGGGCA